>NZ_JARVSV010000010.1:0-73400 GCF_030209025.1 Pseudomonas sp. MEJ086 | reverse complement strand
GTCGGTGGTGGGCTGAAGCCCACCCTACTTCCAAGGAGCATGAACCGTAGGGTGGTGCTTTAGCCCACCAAAGCCGTCCAACACCGATGGTGGCTGGCTATTCAGAGCATGCGGCTCGGAGCTTTGGGCTGTGGGTGTTGTTGGTGGTGGGCTGAAGCCCACCCTACTTCCAAGGGGCATGAACCGTAGGGTGGTGCTTTAGCCCACCAAAGCCGTTCAACACCGATGGTGGCTGGTGGCTCAAAGCATGCGGCTCGGAGCTTGGGCTGTGGGCGTTGTCGGTGGTGGGCTGAAGCCCCACCCTACTCGCTGTTGGTGGGTTATGTACTCAACCGCTCCCATAACCCGCTGCGGCGCTCGACGCGGCGCCCGATGGCGGTTTCGAATACGCCGGCGCGGCTTTCGATGAGGCTGAAGCAATCCCGGGCGCGGGTGATGCCGGTATAGACCAGCTCCTTGGTCAGCACCGGGTTGAGGTTATCCGGCAGCACCAGGGCGCAATGGGCGAACTCCGAGCCCTGGGATTTGTGCACGGTCATGGCGAACACGGTTTCCACGGCGCCGAGGCGACTGGGCAGGATCGAGCGCAGGCCGCCCGAGCCGTCGTTGCGCGGGAACACCACGCGCAAGGCCGAGCGCAACGGGCCGCCCTCCTCCAGCGCCGGCTCGGGCAATCGCAAGGCGATGCCGATATCGCCATTCATCAGCCCCAACCCGTAGTCGTTGCGCGTGACCAGCACCGGCCGGCCTTCGTACCAGCCGTGCTCCTGCTCGATCAGCCCACGCTGCAGCAGCGCGTGGGCGATGCGCCCGTTGAGCGCCTCGACGCCCCAGGGGCCCTTGCGCACCGCACACAGCAGTTGAAAACGATCGAACGCCGCCAGCACTCTGGCGGCCCAGGCATCCCAGCGCTCCTCACCGTCGGACAGCCCGGGGCGCTGCTCACGGAGAATGCTCAGGTAGTCGGCATAGCCCACCGGGCGTTGCTCACCGCCTGGCAAACCATCGAGCAGCAAGCGTTCGAAGGCGCGATCCTGCTCGCCCGTCAGACGCAACTGGTGCAGATCCGCGCCACCGGCAGCCAGCACCTCGCGAGCCTCCATGGCCGCACCGCGATTCACCGCCAAAGCCAGACGCCCGATACCGGAGCCCCCGGCGAAGCGCCGGGAGTGACGGAGCATGACGATGTGCTGCGACAGCGCCCGCTCTCCCACCTGCAACTGTGCGTCGTCAATCCGCTCGCCAGTCTGCCGCGCCAGCCACTCGCCGGTGGCGTGACTGTAACCGCCCAGCTCGGCATCACGGCACAAATCGCCGAGCACCGCGCCCGCCTCCACCGACGCCAGCTGGTCCTTGTCGCCGAGCAGGATCAGCCGCGCATGGGTCGGCAGCGCATCGAGCAGATTGGCCATCATTTCCAGGTCGATCATCGAGGCTTCGTCGACCACCAGCACATCCAGCGGCAGCGGATTGGCGGCGTGATGACGGAAGTGCCGACTGTCCGGCCGACTGCCCAACAGACGGTGCAGGGTGGTGACCGTCTTGGGGATCTGCTCGCGCACCGTTTCGCTGACGGGCAGCGTCGCCACTTGCGCACCGATGGACTCGGTCAGCCGCGCCGCCGCCTTGCCGGTAGGCGCCGCCAGGCTCAGGCGCAACGGCGCGCCCTGATCCAGCGCGGCCGCCTGCAGCAGCGCCAGCAGGCGTACCACTGTGGTGGTCTTGCCCGTGCCGGGGCCGCCGGTGATCAGCGTGAAGCGCCCCCGTGCCGCCAGGGCGCAGGCCAGTTTCTGCCAGTCGGTGAGGCGCTGACCGCCCAGCTCCAGGGGCTCGGGAAACAGCACCGCCAGGCGCTGAGCGAGATCGGCCGGCGCATCTGACGGGGCCTGCAAGCGCTCGCCGATATCAGCAGCGACGCTGCGCTCGTAATCCCAGTAGCGGCGCAGATACAGGCAGGTGCCGCGTAGCACCAGCGGCGCGACCTCATCCTCGGCATCGTGCAGCAGCGCGCTGTTCGCGCAGGCCGCCAGCCAGGCATCTGCGCTCAGACCGGCCAGCACCTCGGAAGGCAGCAGGCTGACGCCCTCGGCGTCCTCGCCTTCCGGCGGCAGCGACAGCGCCGAATCCGGATCGGCCAGGGTGGTCTGCAGGTCGAGGCACACATGCCCCTGGCCCAGTTGATGGCTGGCCAGCGCCGCTGCCAGCAGCAGCAAGGGCGATGCCTCGGGGTCGAGCTCGGCGAAGAAATGCGCCAGGGTACGATCCAGCTCGCGCAGCCAGCCGCGCTCGCTCCAGGCGGCCAGCAGGGCGAACAGACCGTCACGGTTGTCGAGCATCGGCGTCATGCCAGTACCTCCACGGGCTCGCCGAGAAACAGCGCGTCCAGTTTTTCGATCAGCGCCCGCTCCGGCCGCGCCAAATATTGCCCGGCCCCCGGCGCACGCAGGAACAGGTACAGCGCCCCGCCCATGTGCCGATCGTAGTCGTAATCGGCCAGGCGCAGCCGCAAGTGGCGATGCAGCGCCAGCACGTACAGCACGTACTGCAGATCGTAGCGATGGCTGGCCACGGCAGCGCTCATGGCCTCAGCGGTATAGGCCTGCTCGTCGGCGCCCAGCCAGTTGGACTTGTAGTCGACCACGTAGTAGCGGCCCTCATGCTCGAACACCAGGTCGATAAACCCCTTGAACATGCCATTCAAGGTATCCGGGCTCAGTTGCGGGCGCGCCACGCCGGGCATTTCAGCGCGTTGCACCAGCGCATCCAGACGCAGCACGTCGACCCGCCGGGCCTCGAACCAGAACTCCAGCTCCGCCTGGTACTCGCCCAGGGTCGCCAGGCTCACTGACTGGCCATTACCCAGCGCCATGGGCTGCACCAGCAGGCCCTGCAGCCACAGCCACAGCGGCTCGATCCAGCTTGCCAGGCCGCGTCGCTGACAACGCCGCGCCAGGTGTTCGCGCAGCACGTCCGGCGCTGCCGCCATCTCCGCGAAGCCTTGCGCCGCAGCGATTTCCAGCAGGCCATGGAGGAAGGTGCCGGGGTTCGGCCCGCGTGGAAAACGGTGCAGCCCCTGGGCGGAGACCGGAATCTGCTCCAGCGCCAGTGCCGGGCGCTCGTCGTCACTGGCGATCTGCACGGCCGAGCTGTCCGGTGAAACGTCGTCGTGGCGATCGACCGTACTGGCCTCGCCCTCCTGCATGCGCAAGGCACTGTAGGAGGCGATCCACCAATGCTCGGCAGCACGCCGTGATGGCGTGCGCCACTGCGGCTCGAACGCGTTGGCATCCTGCGCACGGTACTGCTGCTCACTGGCAACCGGTGCGGGCAGCACCACGCAACGGGGTGGATCGGCCAGCGGGCTCAGCCAGTCGCTCAGTTGCGCGCTCTGCGCCAGGGGCTGCCCGCCGCCGAGCAGATAACCGAGCGCGCACTGGTGCAGCCGCGAGGTCTTGGCGGTACCGATCTTCAGGTCAGCGATACCCAGCCAGCAGGCGTGCTGGGCGCGGGTCAATGCCACGTAGAGCAGGCGCAGGTCCTCGCCCAGACGCTCCTGCTCGGCCTGAGCCAGGCTGGCCTCGTCGGGTTTGAGCAGCAGGCGGCGGCGCTCGCCGTCGTGGACCTGCACCGGTTTCTTGTCGTCCAGCGGGCGGAAGGAACAGATGAAGGGCAGGAACACCAGCGGGTATTCCAGGCCCTTGGATTTGTGGATGGTCACCACGCGCACCAGCGCATCGTCGCTTTCCAGGCGCAGCACCTGCTCCTCGGCAGCCTGACCGCGCCCGGCCAGGGACTCGCCAAGATGACGGATCAGCGCCAGTTCGCCGTCCAGTTCGGCAGCGGCCAGCTGCAGCAACTCGGCCAGGTGCAGCAGATTGGTCAGCACCCGTTCGCCGTCAGGACGGCTCATCAGTCGCTGTGGCAGGCCGAAATCCTGTAGCAACTGGCGCAGCATCGGCAGCACGCCCTGGCGCTGCCAGCGCTGGCGATAACCACGGAACTGCATGACCCGCGCCTCCCAGAAGCGCTCGTCGAGGTTCAGCTGTTCCAGCTCGGTGAGGCTCAGGCCCAGGGTCGAACTGGCCAGTGCCGCGCGCAGCGGGCGATCCTGATCGGGCTCGGCGCAGGCGCGCAGCCACAGCAACAGGTCATGGGCTTCCACGGTGTCGAACACCGAATCCTTGTCCGACAGGTACACGCTGCGTACGCCACGCATGGCCAGCTCGCCACGAATCGCCTGGGCTTCCTTGAAATCGCGCACCAGCACGGCGATATCGCTGGGCTGCAGGGCGGTCAGCGTGTCGCCTTTGATGAAACCAGCACGTTGCTGCTGGCCAAGCACCAGCAGGCGGACGATCTCGCTCGCCGCGCTGGCGGCCAGGGCGTCCAGATAACGTCCCTTGGCGACCGCCTCGTCGCTGGGCAGTTGCCAGAGGTTGAGCGCCGGTTGCGCCTCGCTCTCGACCGTCCAGACTTCCTTGCGCCCCTGAGCGCCGACCGCAATGAACGGCAGGTCGTCACGCAGCAGAAAGGCGCCCTGCCCGTCCTCACGGGACTCGGCCAGTTGGAACAGCCCGTTGACCGCCTCGACCATGTGCTCGCTGGAGCGGAAGTTGGTGTCCAGGTTGTAATGCCGCCCGGCGGTGGCACGGCGTGCACGCAGGTAGGTGTGGATGTCCGCACCGCGGAAGGAATAGATGGCCTGCTTGGGGTCGCCGATCATAAACAGGCCACAATCCGATCTATTGGCCTCAACTTGGTAGAGCGTGTCAAAAATGCGGTACTGCAGCGGGTCGGTGTCCTGAAATTCGTCGATCAGTGCCACCGGGAACTGCTGACGTATCACCTCGGCCAGGCGCGGGCCGCTGTCGCTCTGCAGGGCGTCGTCCAGGCGGGTGAGCATGTCGTCGAAACCCATCTCGGCGCGCTGGCGTTTCTCGCGGTCGAAGCGCTGACGGATCCAGGCGGCGGCGTGGCGCAGCGCGGCATCGCCCGGTGCGGGCAGCCCATCGAGCTGCGCCTTGAGCGTGGCCATGGCATCCAGTGCCGGATGCGCAGGCGGCGCCCCCACCTTCCAGGCCTCGGCCAGGCCGTGCGGGGTCAGCCGCGTGAAGCCGGTGCCGATATCCAGTACTTCGTCATCGCCCAGGGCCCAGGCGCGCAGCTTGTCGAACCAGGGCACGTAGAAACGCGCCTGCAGCTTTCTGGCATCGACCTGCTTTCCGGCCGCCGCCTGGTCGAGCAGGCCCTGCAACTCGTCGACCCAGGCTGCCCAGGGTTGCTTGAGGGCGATCAGCGCGCGCTGACGCGCCTGCAAGGTTCCATCCAGCAGATCGCCCAGCGCCAGGGCGGCGCCATCGTCGTCCTCGCCGAGCAGCGGGCGAATGCGCATGCCCAGCTCGTCCGGCGCGCCCCAGTTCTCCGCCACCCATTCGAGGGCCAGGCCCTGCAGCGGGTAGCAGTGCTGGCGCCAGTAGTCGCGCACCACCTCGGCGAGCAGCTCGCTGTGGTCGGTTTCCAGGGTCTGGCTGAACAGGCTGCCGCTGTCGAAGGCGTGTTCACGCAGCATGCGCTGGCACCAGCCGTGAATGGTCGACACCGCCGCCTCGTCCATCCATTGCGCGGCCAGCTCCAGGCGCCGGGCGCACTCCGGCCATTCGGCGCAGGCGAAGTCGGCCTTCAGGGTCGCCAGCAAGGCGTCACCCTCGGCATCACCGCGAAACACCGTGGCCGCCTCTACCAGGCGCGCCCGGATGCGGTCACGCAGCTCCCGGGTGGCGGCGTCGGTGAAGGTCACCACGAGAATCTGCGGCGGCAGCAGCGGCTCGCGAAAGGCGGCTTCACCGCCATGCTGGAGGATCAGGCGCAGGTACAGCGCCGAGATGGTGTAGGTCTTGCCGGTACCGGCGCTGGCCTCGATCAGGCGGCTGCCGTGCAGCGGAAAACGCAGCGCCAGGGGGCGTGTTGACTGGCTCATGGCTGGTGGTCCTTGAGTTCGGCAATGTCTGCATCGAGCAATGATTTGTAGAGCACGGCCCCCCAGTGGGCGAACTGACCGTTTTGCAGCAGGGCATCGAAGCCTGGGTACTGGCGAGCCAGACTGGCGCTCTGCTGCACTTCACCCGTGACCAGGTGGCCGCCTTCGTAGACCTTGCGCGCGGCGTCTATCGCCTTGTCCTCATCCTCGTCCTTGTCGAGCTGGGCGAACCAGGCCGCTACCGTTCTGATCGCCACCGGCAGCGGTGCCTGCATGCCCTCGGCATAGGCTTCCAGCCACTGGCGCAGGATGCGCTCGCCCTCGGCCCGAGCCAGCGGCTCGAAGGCCAGGCGCACGTCTTCGGCGACCAGCAGGGTGGTGAGTGGGTGCCCGCAGGCCGCGGCCACCACATGGCTGACCCAGGGTCTGAGCAGGCGGTGCCACTTCAGCGAGCGATCCTTGCGCTTCAGGCCACCCGCTTGCAGCTCCAGGCGCGCCAGGGCATCGCCGGCAGTGCGCAGTTCGCCGAGCCAGTCTTCGAGTTCCAGGCCGGCATGGGCGAAGCTCAGGCGAATCGGCGACGGCAGAGGCTCGGGCCAGCACGCCAGCAGGGCTTCGTAACCACGCAGTTGCTCCGGCATCGGCTCGAGCAGTTGCGCGCGCAGACGATCACCGAAGCCCGCCACCGGCAGCAGACCGCTGCGCTGAATGCGCCGCGCGGCCCGCGTCAGCGCCGCGTCGACACCCTGGTTCTCTTGCAGCGCCAGGGCTGCAGCCTGCAGCAGCGCCTGCTGGATCTGGTGACGCTGCAAGCCATCCAGGGCGAAGGGCTCGCTATCCAGCTCGGCCTGCTCGGTTTCGTCCAGGTGCACCTTGAGGCGCACGGTGAAGAAGTGCTTCACCGGGTCGCGCAGAAAGCGCTGCAGTTTTTCCAGATTGAGCGCGGCATCCGCCAGGTAGGCACCCAGTGGCTGCTCGAGCGGCTGGGCCACCGGTGCACGGTGCGATGCGGCCCATTCGTGCACATAGCTGAACAGCGGCCCGCTGCCGGAAAAGTAACGGCGGCTGAAGGGTTGCAGCGGGTGTTCGGTGGTCAGGGCGTGGAGCAGATCGCCGTTGCCCGCCAGGCGCCAGGCGCTGGCCAGGTGGTCGCGCAACTGGCCGACCAGCACCGAAGGCGGTCGCTCGGTGTTGTCGCGAATGCTGCGCCCGACCCAACTGATGTACAGGCGCTCGCGCACCGCTAGCAGCGCCTCGAGCAGCAGGTAGCGATCGTCCTCACGGCGCGAGCGATCGCCGGGGCGGTAGTCGCCGCCCATCAGGTCGAAGTCCAGCGGCGCCTGGCTGCGCGGGTAATCACCATCGTTCATGCCCAGCAGGCAGAGGTGACGAAACGGGATGGCGCGCATCGGCATCAGCGTGCAGACGTTCACCGCGCCCGCCAGGAAGCGCTGACTGAGGCCACCCTGGTCGAGCCCGCCCAACCAGGCCTCACGGACCACGGCCAGCGGCAGGGCCTCTTCCAGCGTGGCCGCTTCGCAGAGTTCCAGCCAGCTCTCCAGCGCATCCTGGGCCTGGTTGCGCAGTACCTCGTCGCGCTCGTCCTGGGGCAGGAAGAAGTCGTCCAGCAGCGCTCGCAGACGCTCGCCCCAGGTCACCGGCAGCAGCGTCTCGGCAAGGCTGCCGCAATGCGTTTCCAGCACGTCCAGCAGGCGCGTCAGCGGGCCGATCAGCGCGGCATCCAGGCCGCCGATCTCATCGAAGGGCTCGATGCCCGCACGCGCACCGGCACCGCCCACGGCGTAGCCGAGCAGCATGCGCCGCAGGCCGAAGCGCCAGCTGTTCTGCTCCAGCCCGGCCCCCAGGCCAAGGCCTTCGCGCTGCTCGGCATCCAGCCCCCAACGCACGCCAGCGCCCTCCAGCCAGCGGCGCAGCACCGACAGCTGGTCTTCGGGAATGGCGAAGCGGGCTCGCACCGCGGCCACGTCCAGCAGGTCGAGAATCTCGCTGACGCTGAAGCGGCTGTCCGGCAGGCGCAGCAGATGCTCCAGGGCGATCACCAGGGGCTCCTTGCCGCGCAGCCCCTGGTCCGCCAGGGTGAAGGGAATGAAACGCGGATCGTCGCTGGCGAACTGGCCGAACACCGCGCGAATCTGCGCCGCGTAGCTGTTCACGTCGGGCACCATGACGATGGTGTCCCGCGGGCGCAGCGTCGGGTCCGCGCTGAACGCCGCCAGCAGATGATCGTGCAGCACCTCCACCTCGCGCTGGGCGCTGTGGGCGACATGAAAGCGCAGAGAGCGATCCTGCTCGGGGTCGACAGCGGGCCAATGCGTGCGGCTCTCTTCCACCGGGCGCAGGTCGAGAATGTCGTTCTGCAGCTGGCCGAGCAGCGTGCCCTCGTTCATCGTGCTGAACAGGTCGATGCGCTCGAAATGCTCACGGTAGCGCTGCGGCTCGTCGTACTGATCCAGCAGGTTGATGTAATCGCGCCCCTGCTTGCCCCAGGAGGCCAGCAGCGGCTGGCCGTGCTGATGCAGCTCCACGGCGTCGAACAGCCCCAGTTGACCGACTTGCCCAGCCTGCCCGCCCGACTTGCGCTTGTGCCGGCGATACTCGTGGCGCAGCAGGTCCTTGTCTTCGACGATATCGCCCCAGTGGTGCTGCGACGGGTTCTGCACGTAGAGCATCACCTGGCTGAAGCGCGCCATGGCCGCCAGCGCCTCGAGCATCTGCGCCGGCAGCGAAGAGATACCGAACACCGTGACCCGGCGCGGCAGGCCACGTGGCGGTGCCTCCAGCTCCGCCAGCCTGGCGACGAAGCGCGGGTGCACGCCCGCCCGGCTCTGGGCCAGGTGCTCATCGCCAACATCGGCCAGCAGTGTGCGCCACAGCAGGGGTTGCCACAGCGCCGTGTCGTCCATCTCGTGCACGCCGCCACGGGCGGTGCGCAACTGATCGCGCCCCTCGGCCCAGTCCGCCAGCCAGTCGGCACGGTACACCTGGTACTGGTCGAACAGATCGGCCAGGCGCTCGGCCAACTGGTGGCGCTTGCGCAGATCGGCATCGTCCGCCAGAAAGCGCCGCAACGGTGCGAAACAGGGCTCGCTCAACAGGCTCGGCAGCAGGCGCATCAACCGCCAGGTCAGCGGCGCCTTGTCCAGCGGCGACTGCTGGGGAATCGCCTCGCTGCCCAGCACGCTGCGGTAGGCCTGCCAGAGAAAGCGTGCTGGCAGGCTCACATCCGTGGCCGCGGCGATACCACAGCCCTCCTGCTCGGCCAGCGCCAGCTTGAGCCACTGGGCGATGCCGTTGCTCTGCACCAGCAGTACCTCGTTCTCCAGCGGGCGCAGCGGGTACCGACGCATCCACTCCACCGCCAGGGCGCGCAGCTCCTCGAGGCGGTTGCCATGGATCACGATCAGACCGGGGTTCAGCGCCGACATGGATGGGGTTCCTGAGTGTGCAGAATCAGACGGTGAATGATGACAGAGCGAGGCGCCAGAGTGTGACGCAAAGAGGCAATTGATTGGCTGGCGAAGGCACAGCGGCCATATCAGCCTCACAGCGGATTCCCTATCCATGCCTGCACTCTCGCGTGGCCCCATGGCGATCACCGACCCATTGGGAAAACGCTGATCCTGCCCGAGGTGCCCGCATTGCAGAGCGAATCTGAACAACCCAAGCACAAAGCCCCGACCATCCGGGGGGAGGGTCGGGGCTTCATGCGGCATCAACGAAGAGAGCAGCAATGGCCTGGGGACCGGGCATGCCAGGAATACGCGCTGACTCAGCGGTACGACAGCCCCTCTTGTTCGCAACCAATGCCAGGTCAGCGGCAACCGCCGAAACGTCCGCTACCCGCCTGCCGTGATCTAGAACAGGCCAAGCGTGTAGCTGACGATCAGCCGGTTCTCGTCGATGTCGGTGCGGTAGTTGGAGCGCGCCGTAACATTGCGCCAGCGCAGCCCCAGCCCCGCTAACGGGCCACTCTGCACCACATACGCCAGATCCAGATCGCGCTCCCAGTCCTCGCCTTCATAGCCCTGCCCGGTACGCACATTGTCACCCGTGACGTAACGCAAGGTACTGGTCAAGCCAGGGATGCCAAGCACGGAGAAATCGTAGTCATGGCGCACCTGCCAGGAGCGCTCACCGGGCGCGGCGAATTCGTAGGTGGGCAAGGTGTTGCCCATCGGGTTGGTATTGGCGCCAACCTGAATGAAGCCGTCATCACCGTCGATCCGCTGATGCCCTACATAGACGGTGTGACCACCATGCCTGGCCGAGAACAGCGCGAAGGCTGCCTGGTTGTCGAGCTTGCCAGCGATGCTGCGCCCTTCGTCACGGCTATCGAAATACCCCGCGCTCACCCCCAGCGTCCAGTCGCCAAGAGGCTCGGCATGCTTGAAACTGTAGAACCGCTGCTGATAGATGTCCTGCAATTGCGCCTGCCAGATGCCGACGCTGGTGCGCTTGGCGTTGAAACTGTAATCCGCACCGGCGTAGTTGAAGCGGTCGCTGGTGAAGCGGGCGATACGAGCCGGGTTGACGGGGTCGTTGATCAGCCCGTACATCTCCTGGCGATCCGTCGAGTCGCGCAGGCTGGTAGAACGCATCTGCCCAGCCTGCAGCGTCAGCCCCTCGATCTCGCTGGATACCAGCGCAGCCCCCTGATAGGTCGGCGGTAGCAAACGCAGATCACTGTGAAACAGCACGGGAAGATGGGGCCGCAATTCACCGACCTTGAGTTCGGTACGCGACAACTTCACCTTCAGGGCAGCACCCATGCGCCCATATTCATCGGCTCCCCGACCGTCGTGCACCGGCAGCAGACCACTGCTGGTACGCCCGCGACCGCTATCGAGCTTGATGCCATAGAGCCCCAGCACATCCACACCAAAGCCAAGCGGGCCACGGGTGTACCCCGAACGGAAATCGAAGATGAACCCCTGGGCCCACTCCTGGGTTCTCGATTGCGTGCTGCTACCGACGATCCCGGAATAATCGCGGCTGAAAAAATAATTGCGCAGCTGCAGGTCAGCTTGGGAGCCCTCCATGAATCCGCCCTCCTCGGCCTGAGCGGACAGACCCAGCCCTGCGACCAGACAGCCCCCGACAACACGACGCATGCAAGTCATGATCGACACTCCATAAAGACGAACGCAAACGCACGCCTTGGAAAAAAGGGCGTGAGAATGAAAAAGATGGAAGGGTTTAAAATCCGGAACGCGCGACAGCACGCTCCGGCAACACCAGGAGCGCTCGCCTTAGCGGTTGACCAGTTTCGCGGGCAGCGCGATCACCAGGAAGCAGCTGAGCAGCAGGCAACCGGCGAAGAACCAGAGCGCGGCGTGGCTGGTGCCGGTCAGGTCGGTGACCAGGCCCATCAGCGAGTTGCTCACCAGGCCGGCGATATTCGCCACCGAGCAGGCCAGGGCGAAGCCAGTGGCAGCCGCCGTGCCCTTGAGGAACGTGGCCGGCAGGCTGAAGAACACCGGCACGGCACCGATGATGGCCGCCGAGGCGATGGCGAACAGCGTGACGGTCATGATCAGGTTGTCACTGAAGAAAGTGCTGCTGGCCATGGCGATGGCGCCGATGATGAATGGCACGATGATGTGCCAGCGACGCTCACGGTGACGGTCCGAACTGGCGCCGATCAGCAGCATGCCCGCCAGCGCCGCGAGGCTCGGCAAGGAGGTCAGCAAGCCGATATGGAAGGTATCGGTCACCCCCGTATTGCGGATGAAGGTCGGCATCCAGAAGCCCATGGCGTAGGCACTGAGCAGGATCGAGAAGTCGATGCCGCCGAGCATCCACACCTTGAGGTTGAAGAAGCCGTCACGAAAGCTGTGTTTGCTGCCTTTGCCTTCTGCGTCATCGGCCGCCAGATCGCGGGCCAGTTGCGCCTTTTCATCGGCATCGAGCCACTTGGCCTGATTGAAGTGATTGGGCAATGCCCAGAAGGTCAGGATACCGAGCAACACGCTGGGAATCGCCTCCAGCAGGAACAGCCACTGCCAGCCCCGCAGCCCGTTCACCTCGTCGAAGTGATTCATGATCCAGCCGGAAATCGGGCCACCAATCACACTGGAAAGGGGCAGGCCGATCATGAACAGGGCAATGATTCGTCCGCGTCGGTACGTCGGGTACCAGGTGGTCAGGTAATACAGCACGCCTGGCAGGAAGCCCGCCTCGGCAGCCCCCAGCAGAAAGCGGATGATGTAGAACTCGGTGGTGGTGGTGACGAACATGGTGCAGGCCGACAACAGGCCCCAGGTGATCATTATCCGCGCGATCCAGACCTTGGCCCCGACCCTCTCGAGCACCAGATTGCTGGGCACCTCGAACAGGATGTAACCGACGAAGAACAGACCGGCGCCAAGCCCGTAGGCCGCCTCGCTGAATTGCAGATCGGTGAGCATCTGCAGTTTGGCGAAGCCGACGTTGATGCGATCCAGATAGGCGGCGAGGTAACAGAAACACAGGAAAGGGATCAGCCTCCAGGTCACTTTCCGGTATAGCTCGCGGGTACTGTCGGGTGCACTGCCCACGGCGGTGCTGGTGGTGGGTACGTAAGGCATTGCGTGTCTCCTGGCGGTGACTTGTGATTTTTGTTGAAGCCAGCAGTCGTCGACGCCCGCAAGCGTCATCAACCGATGACCTTCCAAGGCAGCGTCAGGGCCGTACCCGAGGCACGGCGGCCACCCGCATCAGGGCGACCCGTGGAAAGAGCGGCGTACCGCAGATTCCTTATTGAGTGTTCACGCAGACAGTCGGTCGAGGTACGCCAACGTCTCCTCGAGGCTGACCACATCGCCGTACTTACTGTCGATGTCGAACAGATTCGCCTCATGGGGCGCCTGGTGCCGATCCCCCACGCAGTCACGCACGACGATGGTGCGGAAACCGTGCTGCACACCATCCACCGCACTGGCGCGAATGCAGCCACTGGTCGAGCAGCCGGCCAGCAACAGCGTGTCGATACCTCGGGCGTGCAACTGAGAAGCCAGACTCGTGCCGAAGAACACACTGGCGTATTGCTTGGTGAGCACCTGCTCGCCTGGCTGGGGCGCCACCTGCGGGCAGAACTCGGCCAGCGGGTTGCCGTCGACCATGTCCTTCATCACCGGCGCCTTGCGTACCCACATGCCGCCGTCGGCGAAATCGGCGGCGTGATAGCGGATGTTGCTGTGCACCAGCGTGATACCCAGCCGGCGCGCCGCGTCCAGCAAGGCCACCGATTGCTCCACCGCGCTGACCACACCCGGTGCAAACAGCGGCGCGCCCGGCGTGGTGTAGCCCTGCATGAAGTCGATCATCAGCAGCGCCGGCCGCGTACCGAAGCCGATACGCTGCCCCCAGACGCCCTGATAGTTGTCGCTAAGACTCTGCGCACTCATGGCCACCTCCTCAGTAGGCGCCGGACAGCAGCGCGCCGGCGCCAGGCACGATTGGTTCCAGATCCAGCGCCTTGAGCATGCAATAGGTGGTGGCGATGGCCGCCGTGACCACCGGTTTGCCGGTCAGCGCCTCGACCTTGGCCACCGCCGGCAGCGACTGCATTTGCACGCACGCAGACAGCACCACCACATCGACACCCTCCAGGTTCATGCCCGCGACGATATCCGGCAGGTTGGCCGGGTCATGGCGCGCGACCTGCAGATTGTCGGGGATTTCCAGGGCACGCCAGTCGACCACCTCGAAACCCTCTTCACGGATGTAGTCGACCACCAACTCGGTGAGCGGCTTCATGTAGGGAGCGACGATGGCGATGCGCTTGGCCTTCATGACCTTGAGCGCCTCGACCAGCGCACCCGCGCTGGTGATCACCGGCGAATTGGCGTCGTTGTCGGCGGTCACCTGGCGCAGACGTTTTTCGGACTGGCGATGGTAGCCAAGCCCCATGGCCATGATCGCCACCAGGCAGGCATAGCCGAGCACGTCGACCTTGGCGTCGGACAGCTCCAGCGCGCAACGATCCGACTCGGCATCCATGGCTGCCAGCTCCTCCTTCTTCACCTGTTTCATGCGCATGCGCGCCGAATGAAAGGTGAAGCGCTCCGGGCGAATCGCCTGGCGCGCGGTGAGCATCGCCGGGATCTCGGTTTCCATGGTGGTGTTGGAGCTCGGCACGATCTGGCCGATGCGATAGAGCGTGTTCATGGCAGAACCTCGTGGTGAATGGGCTGGCCGAGAAAGTCGCCGAAGGCGGCGAAGAAACCGTCGAGATCGTCCCAGGGGATCATGTGCCCGGCGTCCGTAACGCGAACGACCTGCAAATCGCTCTTCAGCGCGCGCAGCTCGGCTTCGTCGACCGGCTCGATGACCCCGCCGCGCCCTGCCACCATCAGTAGCGCAGGCTGTTTCACGGCAGGCAGATACTGATGGATATCGACCTGATGGAACTCCTCGAAAGCCTGCACGATGGCCGGCTCGTAACAGGTGTGCAGCCACTCGGCACGCAGCTGCAATTGCTCCTGGCTCCAGGTCGGGCAGAACGCCTTCATCGCCTCGGCATCCATGCCCTGCTCGGCCTGACGGATGGAGTCGACGTACCAGGGCAGCTTGCTCGGATAGTCGCGCCGGCCCGGCCCGGACACAGGCGGATCGATCAGCACCAGGCGCTCCAACCCCTTGGCGCCCAGCGCCGCGGCGCGAATGGCGAAGCGCGCGCCCATCGAGTGGCCGAGCAGGCTGTAGCGCTCGAACCCCAGGGCTGCGGCGAAGGCGATGATGTCGGCGGCACAGGTATCGGTGTCATAGGCCAGCCCCGCACCACCGGAGGACAGACCGCGCCCACGCACGTCGAGAATGTAGGTATCGAACTGACGCCCCAGCACCTCGCCGACGAACCCCCAGGTGATCGCCGGGCTGGTGATGCCGGGCACCAGCAGCAGTACCGGCCCCTGGCCGCCGTAGCGCAGGTAGTGCTGGCGGATGCCGTTGGCCTGCACGTTGCCGCCACCAATCAGGGTGCTCATGCCGCCACCCCGCTTTTCAGCGGCTGGGCATAGACGTCATAACCGTAGACCCAGGCAGGATCCTCCTGCGTACGCAGGAAGGTATTGGCGTTGGAGACGGCCTGTACGCGCGACGCACGCTCCTTGCGATTGGCCTCGTAGAGCTCGAAAGCCGTGCGGAAATCCGACAACCCGGTTTCCTGCAGGCAGCGGGTCAGCATCGCCGCATCCTCGATCGCCATCCCGGCGCCCTGGGCCATGTGCGGCTTCATCGGGTGGCAGGCATCGCCCAGCAGCACCAGGCGCCCACGACTCCACAGCGGCAGCGGGTTGCGGTTGCGCAACGGCCACTTGGTGATGTCTTCGGTGCTGCGGATCAGCTTCTGCACCGTGGAGTGGTAGCCCTCGAACGCGGCCAGCATTTCCTCCTGGCTGCTGTCCACGTAGTTGCCCTGGAAATCCCAGGCCTCATGCGGCACGCCCGAGACGAAGTAGTACTCATCGCGCTTGCTGGTGGTGTGATAGACCATCAGATGACGATCATCCGTCCACCATTTCACGCAGGGCTCGAACAGATCGGCGTGCCGCACCAGACTTTCGCCGCGAATCAGCGCACGGTGCGCGACCCAGCCGCTGTAGATGGGCGATTCGGCGCCCAGCAGCTCCTCGCGAATCTTGGAATGAATGCCATCGGCACCGATGACGATATCGGCAGTGGCCTCTGAGCCATCGGTAAAGCTCAGGCGTACCTGGTCGCCTTCATCGACGATGCGCTCCAGCCTCTTGCCGAACCGCACCGTGCCGGGCGCGATGCTGTCCATCTGCAACACGTGCATGTCACCACGGTGAACGGTGATGTAGGACGCCCCGTACTCGCGCCGGGCGAACTCACCCAGCGGAATGCGTGCCAGATACTCCCCCGACTCGCCATCGCGGCTGTGCCAGAAGTCAGGGTGCGAGCCCATGGCCTCGAGCGGCTTCTCCAGCCCCATGCGCCGGAAGATCTTCATTACGTTCGGCCCGACATGGATACCGGCCCCCAGCCGGGAGAACTCCGGCGATTGCTCGTAGACCGTGACCTCGAACCCTGCCTGTTGCAACAGGGTAGCGGCAGCGGCGCCCCCCAGCCCCGCACCAACGATGGCAATTCTTTGCTGAGCCCCCATGGGCGCACCTCCTCTCTTGGATACGACGAAGCGGGTTTCCCCACCGAACAATTACAGTGTATGCACTATATTTTTAAAAAGTGAAGAGCCTTCCTCAAAAAAACCGTGCGCCGCGAAAACTGCTACCAATCATCAATAAAAAGCTCACAAACCAGCAATTGTGTAGATAGGTAACGCTGCAAGCGAAACCTTGCCAAGATCTTCAGGCTGGTGTTTTATCTAAGCAATTAGAGCGCACACTCTATAAAAACGCACCATCAGACAGCAGCAAGGCACCAGCTCGGTGCACCCTCCTCACGACTTTTCAGGAGACACGTCATGCCGGTAAGCGATAGCGAACTAACCCAGATGTTCGAACAGGTGCTGACCCTGTCCAGGGTCGATGCGACCCAGAGCGTCGCCATTCTCAAGAGCCATTACTCGAACCCGAGAACCGTGCGCGCCGCCATGGATGCCGCGCAGCGACTCAACGCCAAGGTGTACGCCGTGGAACTGCCGTCGTTCAACCACCCGAGGGCGATGGGCAACGACATGACGGCCTACTGCGGCGACACCGCATTGACCGGCAACCTCGCTGCACAGCGTGCACTGGAAGCTGCCGACCTGGTCGTCGACACCATGATGCTGCTGCACTCTCCGGAGCAGGAGCAGATCCTGAAGACCGGAACCCGAATCCTGCTCGCCGTGGAGCCACCCGAAGTACTGGCGCGCATGCTGCCGACCGAGGACGACAAACGCCGCGTCCTGGCGAGCGAGGCGCTGCTCAAGCAGGCGCGCAGCCTGCACGTGAAGTCCGCTGCAGGCAGCGACTTCCATGCCGCTCTGGGGCAGTACCCGGCGGTTACCGAGTACGGCTTCGCCGACGAGCCAGGCCGCTGGGATCACTGGCCCAGCGGTTTCCTGTTCAGCTGGCCGAACGAGGAAAGCGCGCAAGGCACCCTCGTGCTGGACGTCGGCGACATCCTGCTGCCGTTCAAGAACTACTGCCGCGAGCGCATCACCCTGGAAATCGACAAGGGCTTCATCACCGCCATCCACGGCGGTTTCGAAGCCGAGTACCTGCGCGACTACCTAAAGTACTTCAAAGACCCGGAGGTGTACGGCATCTCCCATATCGGCTGGGGGCTGCAACCTCGCGCGCAGTGGACAGCCATGGGCCTGCACGACCGCAACGACGGCATGTGCATGGACGCGCGTGCGTTCTACGGCAACTTCCTGTTCTCCACCGGGCCGAACACCGAGGTCGGCGGCACACGCAAGACGCCCTGCCATCTGGATATTCCACTGCGCAACTGCGATATCTATCTGGACGATCAGGCCGTGGTGCTGGCTGGCGACGTGGTCTATCCCGAAGCCTCGAAGGCTGGCTGACACGGCACCACGGGCGCGGCCGCAGGCGTCGGGCAACAAGGGCTACGGCGCTGTTCGTCGCCATGTACAGCCCGCCGCCCGTGGCGGCCGCGCAACGCTCCAGCGCCAGCCGGAAAACACTGCGGGCAGACACGCGACCGCCCTGCACCGCTATACTCGGCCACCTGCGCCTCGAACCGAATGCCCCCATGTCGACCGACAACTGCCCAGAAAACACCTACCAGGTAACCGAACAGATCGGCCACCTGCTGCGTAAGGCCTATCAGCGCCATACGGCGATCTTCCAGCAGAACGTCTGCGACGCTCAGCTGACCTCCATCCAGTTCGTCACACTGTGCGCCCTGCGTGACCATGGCCCGAGCTCCCAGGCCGAGCTGATCAAGGCCACGGCCGTCGACCAAGCCACCATTCGCGGCATCGTCGAACGCCTGAAGGCGCGCAGCCTGGTCGCCCTGTCGCCCGACCCCGACGACCGTCGCAAGGTCATCGTCGAGCTGACCAGCGCGGGCCAGGCACTGCTGACCGAGATGATTCCCTGTGCCCAGGAAATCAGCGAGCTGACCATGGGCAGCCTCAATCCCGGCGAGCGCATCGCCATTCTCTACCTGCTGCGCAAGATGAACGACAGCGGCGAGTAGGCCGCAGGTCGTCCACGACTCTGCCGACAACTGCCTCGAGCAAGGCGCAGGTAGCCGCCCAGCAATCCCCCGTGGGAGCGCGCCACGCCCGCGATTGATACGCATGGCGCACGCTCGCGAAGCAGGTTCGCCACAGCTACGCCACCGTGCAGCCACTGCCTGCAAATCTGCCACGACAGCTACGGGCAGACAGCTGCCCCCTCCTCCTGAATTGCCCAAGCCCCTCGCCCTGGCCCATTCCTTGCGTACCCAAAAGCATATTTCATGAAGTAAGCACTTAACGAACTAAAAGCCTCCTTCCTGGGTAATGCGGTAACGCCGGGATCGGGCAGACAAGGCAGCAAGGCATCCATGGAAAAGAACCTGACCCTGCAAGTGAATGGGCAGGCGGTGCAGCTCAATGCTGAGCCGCAGACCCCATTGCTCTACATCCTGCGCAACGATTTGGCCCTCAATGGCCCCAAGTACGGCTGCGGCCTGGGTGAGTGCGGCGCCTGTACGGTAATCGTCGATGGCCGCGCCACCCGCTCGTGCGTATTTCCCGTTGGCGGTGCCGTAGGCCGCAGCGTTACCACCCTGGAAGGCCTGGGTTGTCGCGAACGCCCCCATCCGGTGCAGCAGGCCTTCATCAGCGAGCAGGCGGCGCAGTGCGGTTACTGCCTCAACGGCATGATCATGACCATCAAGGCCCTGCTCGATCGCAACCCACACCCCAGCGACGAAGAACTGCGCAACGAGCTGTCGGCGAACCTGTGCCGCTGCGGCACCCACGTCGAGATCATGCGCGCGGCCCTGCGTGCCGCCGGCCGTCCCGCTGCCCCGCACGGAGAAACCCCATGCACCTGACCCGCGACCAATGGCTCGAACAGCCCGATGCGCTGCTGGTGATCGATACCATCCAGCCCCCCTCCGGCCCCATGCCCAAAGGCCAGAGCGCCACCTTGAAACCTCGCGAACTCGGGCTGTTTCTCGCCATCGCCGGTGACCGGGTTCATGCCTTCAACGGTCATGTCGACCTGGGCACGGGCATCCGCACCTCGCTGGCGCAGATCGTCGCCGAAGAGCTGAACCTGGACATGGATCAGGTCGAGATGGTCCTGGGCGACACCGAGCGAGCGCCGAATCAGGGCGCAACCATCGCCAGCGCGACCATCCAGATCAGCGCGATTCCTCTGCGCAATGCCGCTGCGGAAGCGCGACGCCACCTGGGCCGGCTGGCCAGTGAGCGCTGGCAGACGGATGTCGAGCGGCTCAGACTGCAGCGCGGCCGCTTCCATCACCCGGACGGCCGCGAGCTGAGCTTCGCCGAACTGATCGCCGGCCAGCACATTCGTCTGTCCATCAGCGGCGACGCGCCACTCAAACCGCCAAGCGAATACCGCCTGGTGGGCCAGGCCGCGCAGCGCGTGGACATTCCCGGCAAGGCCACGGGCGAGCTGACCTACGTCCACGACATGCGCCTGCCGGGCATGCTGCACGGCCGCGTGGTACGTCCGCCCTACGCGGGCTACGACAGTGGCGAATTCGTTGGCAACAGCCTGCTCTCGGTCAACGAAAGCTCCATCGCCGATATCCCGGGCATCGTCGCCGTGGTAGTGATTCGCGACTTCGTCGGCGTGGTCGCCGAGCGCGAGGAGCAGGCAGCTCGCGCCGCCCAACAACTGGAAATCGAATGGAAACCCTGGACACAGAAACTGCCCGACATGCGCGATATCGCCCAGGCCATCCGCGACAACCCGCGCATCGCCCGCATGGTTCTCGACAAGGGTGACGTCGAGCAGGCCCTGGCCAACGCCGACCAGCGACTGACCCGCAGCTACCTCTGGCCCTACCAGTTGCACGCGTCGATCGGCCCTTCATGCGCACTGGCCGACTACAGCGAGCAGCAGTCGAAAGTCTGGTCAGGCACCCAGAACCCTCACTTGCTGCGTGCCGACCTGGCCTGGTTGCTGGAGTGCGACGAGAATCGCATCGAGGTGATTCGCATGGAGGCCGCCGGCTGCTACGGGCGCAACTGCGCGGATGACGTATGCGCCGATGCCCTGCTGCTGTCCAGGGCGGTGGGCAAACCGGTACGGGTTCAACTCACCCGCGAACAGGAACACGTGTGGGAACCCAAGGGTACCGCTCAATTGATGGAGGTCGACGGCGGCCTGAATGCCGATGGCAGCATCAGCGCCTACGATTTCCAGACCAGCTACCCGTCCAACGGCGCGCCGACCCTGGCGCTGCTGCTCACCGGCCGCGTCGAGCCATTGCCGATGATGTTCGAGATGGGCGACCGCACCTCGATACCGCCCTACGACTACGAGCACATGCGCGTCACCATCAACGACATGGCTCCGCTGGTGCGCGCGTCCTGGATGCGCGGCGTTTCTGCCATGCCGAACAGCTTTGCCCACGAGTCGTACATCGACGAACTGGCATTCGCCGCCGGGGTGGACCCCGTCGAGTATCGCCTGCGCCACCTGGACGATCCGCGCGCCAGGGATCTGATCCAGGCCACCGCCCAGCGCGCCGACTGGCAGCCGCGCACCCAACCGCAGCAAACGCCCGCCGAGGGTGACGTGCTACGCGGCCGGGGCTTCGCCTATGCCCGCTACATTCACAGCAAGTTCCCCGGTTTCGGCGCGGCCTGGGCCGCCTGGGTCGCCGATGTGGCGGTGGACAAGCGCACCGGCGAAGTGGCCGTTACCCGCGTGGTGATCGGCCACGACGCCGGCATGATGATCAACCCCGAGGGCGTGCGTCACCAGATCCACGGCAACGTGGTGCAGTCCACCAGCCGGGTACTCAAGGAGCAGGTGCAGTTCGAGGATTCGCGAGTCGCCAGCACCGAATGGGGCACCTACCCAATCCTGACCTTTCCCGAAGTGCCTGCCATCGACGTGATGATGATGCCTCGGCAGACCGAACCGCCCATGGGCAGCGGCGAATCGGCCTCCGTACCCAGTGCGGCCGCCATTGCCAACGCCATCTTCGACGCCACAGGCCTGCGCTTTCGCGAGTTGCCGATCACCGCCGAACGGGTTCGTGCCGCGCTCGCTGCTGACGGTGGGGCCGACAACGCCGCGCCTGCGGCTCCCGCCACGGGCAAACGCAGCAAGTGGTGGCTTGGTGGCCTGGCTGGCGTGCTGGGCGCGACCCTGGGCCTGCTCACCACCGCCCTGCCCTGGCGCGCGGAGATCGCCCCCGTGGCACCAGCGGGTTCCGGCACCTGGTCCGCCGCCACCCTGGAGCGAGGCCGCTTGCTGGCAGCCGCTGGCGACTGCGCGGTCTGTCATACCGCGCCTGGCGGTGCCAGCAATGCCGGCGGCCTGGCCATGGACACCCCGTTCGGTACGCTGTACAGCACCAACATCACCCCGGATCGTGAAACCGGCATCGGTAGCTGGTCGTTCGGCGCATTCGAGCGCGCCATGCGTGAAGGCATCAGCCGCGATGGCCGCCACCTGTACCCCGCATTTCCCTACACGGCGTTTCGCAACATCAACGATGCCGACATGCAGGCGCTGTATGCCTACCTGATGTCGCAGCCCGCCGTGAAGCAGCCTGCCCAGGCCAACCAGATGAGCTTTCCGTTCAACATCCGCCCGCTGATGGCCGGCTGGAACGCCCTGTTTCTCGGGCGCGGCGAATACCAGGCCGACCTGGCCCGCAGCGAGCAATGGAACCGTGGCGCCTACCTGGTCAACGGCCTGGGCCACTGCGCCGCCTGCCACTCGCCACGCAACCTGCTCGGCGCGGAAAAAGGCGGCCAGTCGTTTCTTGCCGGGGGGATGGTCGACGGCTGGGAGGCACCGCCACTCAGCGGCCTGCGCAGCAGCGCTACGCCCTGGACGGAGGCGGAACTGACCGACTACCTGAGCAACGGGTTCTCCGAACGCCATGGCGTGGCCGCCGGCCCAATGGGCCCGGTGGTGAGTGAGCTGGCGATGCTGCCGAAAAGCGATGTGCAGGCCATCGCCAATTACCTGATCTCTCTGGACGCTCCCGCGCCAGCGCAGACTGTCGCCAGCAGCACGGCCCCCGACCCGGCAGCGCTCGCCCGTGGCCAGCGCACCTTCGAAGGCGCCTGCCAGGCTTGTCACAGCGATGGCCTGGGCCCGCAACTGTTTGGCGTGAGCCCATCGATGGCGGTCAACAGCAACGTGCACAGCCGCATGCCGGACAACCTGTTGAAGGTCATCCTGCATGGCATCGACACGCCGGCGACTCCTGAACTCGGCTACATGCCGGCCTTCAAGGACAGCTTCAACGACCGCCAGGTCGCCGAACTGGTCGCCTATCTGCGCCACCGCTTCGCCAGCGAGCAGCCGGCGTGGCTCGACCTGACCCAGAAAGTCGCGCACGTGCGCGCCAACCCCGGCACCCACTGAGCCCCATCACGACGCCGCGCGGCGCAGACCGCGCAGTACCACGTCGCTGATGAACGCCAGCCAGCGCGCCTTCTCGCTGACGCTGACCAGCTCGTCATCGAGAAAACAGCTCAGCGTGTGCAGGTTGGAGTTATAGAAGTAGCAGAGCGAGGCGATCATCAGGTACAGGTGCCTGATGTCGATATCCTCGCGGAAAAGCCCCTGCGCCTGACCGGCGGCGACGATCGGCTGCAACACGCCCACTGCGGTGCCGGAGAGCGCCCGCAGGTTGCCCGACTTGCGGGCGTGCACGCCTTGCAGCAGGTTTTCCGTGCCGAGGATGGTGATGAACTCAGGGTGCTTGAGGTAGTAGGTCCAGGTAAAGGCGACCAGATCGCGGATCGCCTGCTCGGGGTCTGCCAGATCGAACACCTGCCGGGCCTCGGCCCGGTTGAACTGGGCGTAGATATGCTCCAGCACATTGACGAATAACTCATCCTTGCTGCCGAAGTAGTAATAGATCATCCGCTCGTTGCACTTGGCCTGGCTGGCAATCTGCTCGGTGCGCGCCCCGGCATAACCCTGACGGCTGAACACCTTGACCGCCGCCTTGAGGATCGCCGCCCGACTGCGATCCGCCTGGGCAGCTCGCGTACCGGTCTTGGCCTTTTCCATGGTGTATCCCGCTGGCTTAATCGACGGCGAAGTATGCGGCATCTGCTCCTGACCAATCCACTTTGCCGCCAGCCTCCCCGCAGGACGCGCCTAGCCCACGTCCCTGCGCCGGGTGCGCTCGTTGATCACCCGGGCGCGGCGGAAATTCCAGCCGAGCAGCAGCTTCGAGGCGAGGTTTTCTCGGCTGTGCGGCTCACCGTAATGCAGCAGCACGGTGGAGCGCAGCGCGTTGGGGTCGCAGGGTTCGTTGGCGTGCAGCGAACGATAGCCCCAGAAGAAATAGGCGTTGCCGGGCACGATCTTGATCTTCGCCGGTTTCAGCCAGCTGCGCTTGACGGCGAAGGTCACCAGCTTCTGGGTCAGGGTGTTCTGCATCAGCGCCTTTTCCAGAATGTTGACGTACAGGTTGCTGCGGATGTTGCGCAGGTTGGGGAAGAAGATGAAATCCCCGCAGTCGCGGCCTTCGCTGGGCGTCACCAGCGGAATGAGCGCGGTCAGCGCTGCGGCGTCGTAGTGGAAGTAATAGGACTCGCGCTTGCCGGTCTTGCCCTGCAGGCAGCGCAGCGCCGGGAAGATGTCGGGTGAGCGCGGTGGTTGGCCGGTGCCGGTCTTGTAGATGTCCCTGAACAGGTCCATCACCTGGGGCGACACGCTCATCTCTTCGAAGATGCTGCCCCTCACGGCATCCTGGCCCTGCATGGCGAAGTACTCGTGGTGGTGCCGCTCCACTTCGTAATTGACGTGGGTGCGGGCCGCCTGCAACTGCTCCTCGGAGAGGAAACCCTCGATGACGGAATACCCCTGGTTCTCCATTTCGTTGACGATGCGCGGCACGACCTGCGGGTCGGCCTTCTGAAAATCGGGCATTGTGGTCGCGTCCTTCTCTGCTGTTTCGACGGTCACGCCAATCGGCAAGCCTCGGGATGTCCTCCGACCCGACTCGCACCTTCATATCGCGGGTTCGACGTTCGCTCGCCAGGGGTGATCATCCAGGCCAAGCCGGAGATGGCCTGCCCAACGGGCCACGCTGAATGGGAATTACCTCCAGACAGGCAGTTGTAGCCTAGCCAGGGCCGCTCGATGCGCGACCAGCGGCAGCTTCTGACGAATGGCATGGTGGCCAGAGAATGGCCAACTAGAGGCTCCCGGGCCCGATACGAAGCGCCAGCCGCCTAGCGCACCTGGGCTGGAGCGTTAGCGGCTATGAATCCGACGCGCCGCAGCAGTGACGGCACCATCGTCGTCCTCAAGGCTGCTCCTGCGACCAGCGTGTACGAATGTCGCCTTGTTCCAGGCGCTGAGGGTTGTTGCCGAAGGCATCCTCGGCACTCATGTCGGCGCCCTTGTTGGCCAGGGCATCGAGCATGTCCTTGCGCTGGAACAGGGCCGCGTACATGGCGGCCGTCTGGCCACTGCCATTGCGTTGATCAGGGCTGCAGTCGGCGTCGAGCAGCCGCTTGGCGATGCGCACCTCACCCTTGAAGATCGCCCCCATCAGGGCGGTGTTGCCGCGCTGGTCCTGGGCGCAGGCATCGGCACCAGCGCTCAGCAGGCGCTCCACCGCCTCGCGGTGGCCGTGGTAGGCCGACAGGATCAGCGCCGTGTAGCCCTTCTCGTCAGCCGTATCGAGGTCGTAACCGGCCTGGATGAATTCGTCGAGCATCGCGGTATTGCCCGCCCGCGCCGCATCGAAGTAGTAAGTGCGCAATTGCGCCTGGATGTGCTCGGCATCGCCGGCGGGCGGAGTATCGGCCAGCAGCGAAGTCGCGCCGGTCAGCGTCAGCGCAAAGCAGAGGGTACGCAACATGGGAACCTCCCGAACGGCCAGCGGCCGCTCCCGGGTTGGGGAACCCGTGGCGCACGGCCCGCTCGGGGGCGGTGCGCCACGGAGTGACCGGCGTGGGCCGGTCGCAAGGTCAGTCCTGCAGCTTGGCGGCCAGTGCCTTGACCCGTGCCAGATCGCCCTTGGCTACCTGGGTCAGCCCCTCGCCGTACTGCGCATCGGCCTTGTAGAAGAACGACAGCATGATGTGCTTGCTCTCGTCTTCAGCCTCGGCCAGGGCACCGCCCAGGCTGGCGATCAGATCGCCCTGCATCTTCTTGTCGTAGGAACGGTACAGCTCACCGGCCTGCAGGAAGTTCTGCTCGCGCTGGATCTTCTTCTGCTCGGTGCTGCCGCTCAGTGGCAGGTTGCTGTAGCGCGCATGCTCGCTGGCAGGCCGCGGGTTGATGCGACTGGGCTCGTAGTTCACTTCGGTGGTGGTATGGCCGATGTTCGCCGCGCCATCCTGATTGCCGTTGTTGACCGCGACCTTGGCCTGATTGATCGGCAGGAACGCGTGGTTGGCGCCCAGGCGATACATCTGCGTGTCGGCATAGGAGAACAGCCGGCCCTGCAGCAGGCGGTCCTCGGAGGGCTCGATGCCCGGCACCAGGTTGGACGGCGCCATGGCCACCTGCTCGGTTTCCTGGAACACGTTATCCGGGTTCTTGTTCAGGACCATCTGGCCAATCTTCTTGTAGGGCACGTCCGGCCAGATCTTGGTGGCATCCAGCGGATCGAAGTCGTACTTGGCCAGGTCAGCGGGTTCGAGCACCTGAATGTACAGATCCCACTTCGGGTAGTCGCCGGCGTTGATCGTGGTGATCAGGTCGCGGCTCATGTGGTTGAAGTCCTTGCCCTGGATCTGCTCGGTCTGCTGCGGGTCGTTGTTCTTGACCCCCTGCAGGCTGCGCCACTGGAACTTGACGTAGCGGTACTCGTTCTTGTCGTTGACCAGCTTGTAGGCGTGCACGCCGTTGCCGTTCATCTGCCGGTAATTGGCCGGCGTCCCTTCGTTGGAATACAGCAGCGTCAGGGTGCGGGTGGCTTCGGGCACGTGGCTGAAGAAATCGAACTGGGTGCGGTTGCTGCCGTAGTTGGTGTTAGGGTCGGGCTTGAAGGCATGCACCATGTCCGGGAACTTGATGGCATCGCGGATGAAGAAGGTCGGGAAGTTGTTGCCGACCAGATCCCAGTTGCCTTCGCTGGTGTAGAACTTGGTGGCGAAGCCGCGCGGGTCACGTAGGGTTTCCGGGGAATGGTTGCCGTGCACCACGCTGGAGAAGCGCACGAACACCGGTGTGGTGGTGCCCTTGGTGAAGACCTTGGCGCGGCTCAGGTCGGAGATGTCAGCACTTGCCGTGAACTCGCCGTGGGCGCCGGTACCCCGCGCATGCACCACGCGCTCGGGGATGCGCTCGCGGTCGAAGCGCTGCAGTTTCTGGATCAACTGCACGTCCTGCAGCAGCGTGGGGCCGGTGCTGCCGGCGGTCTGCGAGTTCTGGTTATCGCCGACCGGGGCGCCGTTGTCGCGGGTCAGAGGCGCAGCGTGGGCGGAAAAGCTGAACAGAGAAGCGGACAAGGTCGCCGTCATCAAGCCAAGGGCAGGTGCCCATGAATTCCTGGGTTTCATGGATGAATCCTCGTTTTCTTATGGTTCCAAGCGCGTCATGCGCTTTCCCAAGGCTACGAGAGGTCATCCGCTGGTCTAAATTGGGAAAACCCAGCGCCCCGATAGACAATGCTTATTACGCGATAGAGCCCGAAAGTGATAAGCGAAGCGCCGATCGGCCGCGGCTCGTGGGCGAAGCGATAGCGGCCATTCAGCGAAATCGCGGTATGCCCACCCATCGCCGGCAAGCCGGCTCCTACACGATTGTGTGTACCCCAGCGCCCACGTAGGAGCCCGCTTGCGGGCGAAGCGATTGCAGCCATCCAGCGAAATCGCGGTATGGCCACCATTCGCCGGCAAGCCGGCTCCTACGCGACCGTGTGCATACCAGCGCCCGCTTGCGGGCGAAGCGATAGCGGCCATCCAGCAAAATCACGGCATGCCCACCAATCGCCGGCAAGCCGGCTCCTACGCGATTGTGTGTACCCCAGCGCCCACGTAGGAGCCCGCTTGCGGGCGAAGCGATGGCGGCCATCCAGCGAAATCGCGGCATGCCCACCAATCGCCGCAAGCCGGCACGACCGTCTGCATACCAGCGCCATGTAGGAGCCCGCTTGCGGGCGAATCGATAGCGGCCATCCAGCAAAATCGCGGCATGCCCACCAATCGCCGCAAGCCGGCACGACCGTGTGCATACCAGCGCCATGTAGGAGCCCGCTTGCGGGCGAAGCGATGGCGGCCATCCAGCGAAATCGCGGCATGCCCACCAATCGCCGCAAGCCGGCACGACCGTCTGCATACCAGCGCCATGTAGGAGCCCGCTTGCGGGCGAATCGATAGCGGCCATCCAGCAAAATCGCGGTATGGCCACCATTCGCCGGCAAGCCGGCACGACCGTGTGGATACCCGAGCCCATGTAGGAGCCCGCTTGCGGGCGAAGCGATAGCGGCCATCCAGCAAAATCGCGGCATGCCCACCCATCGCCGGCAAGCCAGCACGACCGTGTGCATACCAGAGCCCACGTAGGAGCCCGCTTGCGGGCGAAGCGATAGCGGCCATTCAACAAAATCGCGGTATGGCCACCATTCGCCGGCAAGCCGGCTCCTACGCGACCGTGTGGATACCAGCGCCCGCTTGCGGGCGATGCGATAGCGGCCATTCAACAAAATCGCGGTATGGCCACCATTCGCCGGCAAGCCGGCTCCTACGGTGTCGTGGGCATTCCGCCTGGGCGTCACACGCGGAAGTGGCTGACCATCATCTGCAGCTGGTTGCCCAGACGCGCCAGTTCGATGCTCGATGCGGCGGTCTCCTCACTGGCTTCTGCGGTCTGCTCGGAGATGTCGCGCACGTTGACCACGCTGCGGCTGATTTCCTCGGCGACCGCGCCCTGCTGCTCGGCGGCGGCGGCGATCTGCTGGTTCATCGCCTGGATGTTGGACACCTTGCGGGTGATCATCCCCAGCGCCTCACCGGCCTTGCGGGTCAGAGCCACGGTGCTGTCGGTCAGCTCGCGGCTGCCGTGCATGATGGCTGCCACCTGCTGGGTGCCCTGCTGCAGACCAGCGACCAGGCCTTCGATCTCTTCGGTGGATTTCTGCGTGCGCTGAGCCAGCCCGCGCACCTCGTCGGCCACCACGGCAAACCCGCGCCCCGCTTCACCGGCACGCGCGGCCTCGATGGCGGCATTGAGGGCCAGCAGGTTGGTCTGCTCGGCCACCGCCTTGATCACGTCCATCACGCCGCCGATCTTCTTGCTCTCGCTTTGCAGCTCGCTCATGGCATCGGTGGAACGGGTCACTTCGGCGGCCAGGCGATCGATCTGCGCGATGGCTTCCGCCACCACCCGATCACCCTGGCTGGCCTCGTGGTCCGCGTCGGACGCGGCCTGGGAGGCCTCAGCAGCACTGCGCGCCACCTCCTGCACGGTAGCCGACATTTCCTGCATGGCCGTAGCCACCTGATCGGTCTCCACCTTCTGGCTGTTGACCCCGGCGCTGGTCTGCTCGGTGACGGCCGACAGCTCCTCCGCTGCGCTGGCGATCTGCGTGACGCCATCACGAATGCCACCAATCAGCTCACGCAGGGTGCTGCCCATGCGCTGGATACCCTGCTGCACCACACCGAGCTCGTCGCGACGGCTGACCTGCAGGGTCTGGGTGAGGTCACCGCTGGTGATGCGCTCCACCGCTTCGAGGGTTTCCTGCAGCGGACGAGTGATCTGCCGGGTGATCAGCCAGGCGGCGAGTATGCCCACCAGCAGGGCCAGCAACGTGGCGCCGATCATCATGCGGGTGGCGAAGCCGGTGTCGCTGTCACGCAGCTTGACCTGCATGGCCAGCAGCGCGTCGCTGCCCTTGACGATCTCCTGCACCTGATTGGTCATGGCGTCGCGCAACTGCAAGCGCTCGGCGGTTGCCGTGCGATAGGTACCCAGCAGGCTGCGGTAGGCGGTGACCGAGCTCTCGAGCTGCTGGATCTGGTCGCGATAGTCGCCGGCGAACACGGTCGCCAGGCCATCGAGCCCCTGATCGACGCGCTCGATCTGCTGGTTCAGTGCCTGCTCAGTGCGCTCGTTCACATCAGCGGTGTAGGTGAGCACGCGGTAACGCAGGGTCTGCACGTCATCCTTGAGCCGGGCGATGGCTTGGTAGCGCGCGAAGCCCGCTTCGTCGCCCACGGCAGTGCGGGCCACTTCGTCCCTGACACGGTCGATCAACTCACCGGCGCGATCCGCCATGTCGACCATCTCGCTGCGGGTCTTGTTGGCGGTGGTGTAGGTCACGTTGGTCTTGTCGTAGGCCTTCTGATACTGCTCGATCAACTCGATCTGCTGCTTGATCAGCCGTACGTTCTCCGGGTTCTGGAAGTGCGGCAACATTTCCTGCTGCCGTTGAGCCAGCACACGAATCTGCTGCTGCACCTTGTCGGCTTCCGCCGCGCCGCCATTGGAGAGCAGGTACTGCAAACGCGCCACACGCAGATCGGTGAGGGTATGCGTGAGCTCATTGACGTCGGTCATGCGCTCGCTGCGCTGCACCACGCTGTCCAGGCTGGTCCAGCTGACGGCGGCCAGGGCCATCGTCAGCAGCAGCACGAGGCCGAACCCCAAAGCCAGTTTCATGGTGACGCTGATATTGCCAAACCACGTATTCATGGATCGCTCCAACTGCAAATTCATGTGATGAGGAAACTGGAGACTTATTCTTGTTGAGCCAGCCCGCACTCCAAGCGCGGTTCTGAGACGGCATCCCAGCCGGTGTCGCGATGATTCACCCATCGAAATGACGATGCTGTGGGGTCCGCTGAAGCGGACGATATCACTTTGATATTGCACAGACGCAGTGGCGCGCGGCTTGGTTCAACCTAAATCGCGATTGGCTGGAAATTGAATGCGGCGCTCTGGGGCGCGGGTATCGGTAATACAGCCCTTGCCCGAGCGGCTGGACGGGAGATCGGCCTTGGCACGGGCGGGCGGAGGGTGAAGCGATACGGGCGAGCGTTCAGAGCTGTTTGCTGAAGCATCGCCCGTGCTTGCGGCGTGGAATCCGATCAGTCGAACCGCGGAACGTAGGCATCCTCGAGCGGCGGGCCGAACGCCGTGGTCTTCTCGATCTCCAGAACGTTGGCTGGCCGTGGGAACGGCTCGGGCTCGGGTTGCCCAGGCTGCTTGTCGATACCAATGTCCTTGAAGAATATCTCCAGGCCGTTTGGCTGGATGAACCACAGCCAGTGCAGCTCGCTGTCGCTGTCGTTGATGAACATGTGCCGGCGGCCGCGGCCGACGAAGATGGTCACGCCCGGCTTGACGATATATTCCTTGCCATCGATGCGCGCCTTGCCCTCCCCGCGGATGAAATGCAGCACTTCGTCATGTATCGGGTGGTAGTGCTCCCTCACGTAGCTGGCCGGCGGCAGCGTCTGCGTGCCCAGGCTGAACGGGCTCTGAATTTCCAGCTCTTCGGGATCGATACGCACGGAAATGAAGCCATTGGCCGGCACGGGCTGCCAGTAGTCCTTTCCGTCGTCTGGCCCGAGTACCAGAATATCGCCCAGATCAGCATTGTTGCCTTTCTCGATCATCGACATCGTATTGCCCTCTAGAAAAGTGGCCTTACCGTCGAAGAGGCACCCGCAGCCGCGCCTGAAAAGGCCACTGCGTCTCTTCGACAGGCTCGGCAAAGGGCCGTGAAGCGCTGCACGCCAATTGCTCGGCAGGGCTTTCACGGCCATGACGGTCAGTCAGCGAGCGGACTCGTGGTCGCTCGCTGGCGCACTTCCAGTTGCCCTTTCCAGGCGACCAGACTGACGATGAACATGGCCAACAGCGGCAGCGACATGCTGAACTGCAGGCCGATGTGATCCGACGTAGCGCCGATGATTGGCGGGCAGATCAGAAAGCCCAGATAGCCAATGGTGCCGTTCAGCGCCAGCCCCAAGCTGGGCGCCTGCGGGTAAGCCTGAGCAGCCTTGCTGTAGAGAATCGGTGTCATGTTGGCCAGCCCGAGGCCGACCAGCATGAAGCCGACGATGGCGGTCAGCGGCGCAGGTGCGCTGATGGCCAGGGCGAAGCCGGCAACGCCCAGCAGCCCCGAACAGACCAGCACCCAATCACGGCCATAACGGCGAATCAGCGGGTTGCCGATCAGGCGCCCGATCGCCATGGCGAAGCTGAAGCCACCGAAAGCGAATGCAGCGATACCGGTGCTGGTGCTGGCCACGTCGGTGAGGTACTTGGCGCTCCAGTTGATCATCGAGTTCTCGGTGAAAAGCGACATGACCGTCAGCATCGCGATGATCAACAGGGTGCCGTTGGGCCTGATCACCACCTTCTTCTTCTCGGCAACCGTGGCCAGAGTCGGACGCAGGTGACGCAGCGGCCTGGCACACAGCAGGGTGGTCAGCAGCATCAGCACTGCGGCCACGCCCAGATTGGTCAGCGCGCTCAGTGCATAGGCATCCAGTACCGACACCAACCCGGCGCCAGCCATGCCACCGAAACTGAACGCGGCATGGAACCAGGACATCAGTGGCTTGTTCAGCTTCTCCTCGATGATCGAGGCATGGGTATTCATCGAAATGTCGATGACGCTGTTGCACATCCCGAAGAACAGCAGAATGACGAAGAACACCTCGTAGGACGGTGATATCACCAGCAGTGGCAAAGAGATCGACAGCAATATCCCGCCGATGACTATCGACGCACGGCTGCCCAGCTTGTTGGCGACGCTGCCAGCCAGGAAGATCATCAGCATGGTACCGGCCGCGAACATGCTCAGGGCGGCCCCCAGCTGCCCATCGCTCAGACCGAGCGCCCTGCTGATGGCCGGAATGTTGGTGGCCCATATCCCCAACACCAGGCCATTGACGAAAAAGATCGATGTCGTTGCGTAACGTGAATATTTCAGATCACTGACGATGCTCATGGCTGGATCTCGCTGAACATTGGTTGCGTGACTGGGTGCCAGGTGAGCACCCAGGGTTGGCATTCCAGGCCGTAGTCAGACTAAAGCCCGTAATCGATTACAAATCAACGTATTCAAAATCGTCATGGCGCGGCCCACGCAGTGCCCGCCCCTTCCCCATCCGGCTCCTGCGCCAAGCCGCCCGGCCATCAGAACACCAGCGCCTGCAACTGCTTGGCGACCGCCTCTTCGATGCTCAGCGCAGCCAGCCAGGATGTCTTGACGTTGTCCGGCAAGGGGTTGTTGATCAGGCGGATCGACAGTTCGCCAAAGGCGCCTCGTGCCTGAACCTCATGGACGTTCTTGTGCACGCCAGGGTCGGCGATCAACTGGACCTGAGTCAGCTCGAAACCGACGCCGGAGAGCGCCACCGCGGCGGTCACGTTGGCGTTCTTCGGGAACAGCACCGACGCCTGGGCGGCCGAACCGCGAAAGATGGTGGTCGGTTCGTCGATGCTGGCCAGGTCGAATACATCGTCGGCAGGCGTTCCGCCCCAGGCCTGAGGTGGTTTGCGACCGATGTAGATGACTTCGTCCAGCCCAGCCGCACGGGCCGAACGTATGGCATCGAGCCCGCCAATCGCCCCCGAGACCAGAATCAGGCGTGCCTTGCCGGCATTGGCAGCCTGCTCCAGATCTTCCCTGAGGGCCCTGTCGGCCAGCGCTCCGATGGAGGCGATCACCACATCGATACCCGCCCGCAGGCAGGCCGGAACGGCATCCACGACCGCGCCATGGCCAGCACACTCGATGACCAGATCGGGTTGCCAGTCGATGAGCGACCGAACGTCACTGAACAGCGTCAGGTGACGAGACCCGGTGAAAGCCTCGGGGTGCTGCATGCGATCCACGACCGCATAGGAGGCCGATGGCAGGTGCTGGGTCTGCAGGGCTTCGAGCACGCGCCTGCCGATTGCTCCCAGGCCGATGATGCCGACTCGCCTGATTGTTGGTTCACTCATGCTAAGGACTCCCAGAATTCGGCCAAGATCGCCGTGTACAGGTCAGTGCGAGTGAGCGGCGCGAAGTGGCCACCGTTGAGCGCCAGCAGCCTGGCCCTGGGGATCAGGCTGGCCAGCTCCTCGCTGTGATGGAAAGGAATGATGTAATCGTCAGGTGCACCGACTACCAGGGTGGGCGCCTGGACGGCCCCCAGTTCGTCGCGGCGGCTGTACCCCAGCAACATGTCCATGCGCGCCTGGGTCATGCCGACATCCAGAGGTGACGGTTCGTCGAAGTTCACGGCGCCGTCGATGGCGAACTGCTCGCCGTACCAGGCCGAGGGATAGCCGGCGAAGCGCGTCAGCGCGTTGTAGGCGGTACCTCCCAACCAGGCCAGCACATACTTGCGGTAGGCGAAGAAGTCCTCGAAGCGCTTGTCCGGACGCGCCCAGCCACTGCTCAGCACCAGGCTGCGAACCCGCGGCCCATGGTCGAGTGCCAGCGCCTGGGCGACCAGCGAGCCGGTGGAATGCCCCACCACGTGCGCCCGGTCGAGCTCCAGTTCGTCGAACACCCTGAGCGCGGCGGCGACGATACCGGGGATGTTCGGCAAGCCGTCGATCTCGCTGCCACCGACGCCGGGATGATCGAAGGTGATCACTCGCCAGGACTGGCTCAGCGCCGCCACGCTGGGCTCCCAGAAGGACGCCAGCCCACCCAGGCCGGAAATCAGCACGACAGCATCGCCCTGCCCCTTTTCCACGATGTTGATCGCTGCGCTCATGGCGCTCTACTCCCTTTCCGAGCAGCGCGAATTGCTTTGCACATCTGCATGCTCCTCATGCCTCGGGTTGCCAGCCGCAAGCCCGTAATCGTTTACAAATCCAGACGGACAACCCGCTGGCGGATTGTCTTCGAGCGTCTCTGCTGCGGGACGGGCGTCAGCCGCTCCTGCGCCAGGTATCGCTGAGGGTGTAGCCGGTGGGGAACGGATCGCTGGGATCGAGCACGTACTGATGAAACCCCGTCAGCCAGGCCTGCCCGGAAATGGTCGGGCGGATGCACGGGCGGCCCCCGATACTCATGGTCTCGACGATCTCGCCCACGAACTCGGTACCCAGAATGGATTCGTGGACGAACTTCTCGCCCATGCCAATCTGCCCGCGAGCATGCATCACCGCCAACCGGGCGCTGGTCCCGGTGCCGCAGGGTGAGCGATCCAGCCGCCCTGGAGAAACGATGACGCCATTGCGCGAACGCTTGCCCAATGGATCGTCCCGTAGCGGGCCAGCGAACAGCGTCTGGTTGATGGTGTGGATCTGGGGGTTTTCCGGATGCACCGCAGGCACCTGCTCGGCGGCAGCGGCCTTGATGACTTCACCGACACTGACCATATCGGCGGCCTCGTCCGGGGTGATGGCAAAGCCCAGGGCCTGGGCATCGGCCAGCACGTAGATCATCCCGCCGTAGGACACGTCGACCTTCAGCGAGCCAATGCCCGGTACCTCGATGAAGCGGTCCAGCGCGAAGACGAAACACGGCACGTTGGAGAACGTCACGCTGGTGCACTTGCCATTGCGGCACGCCGCTTCGACACGCACCAGCCCGCCAGGAGCCTCGAGGGTCAGGCGCGTGACCGGCTCGGCCATGGGGAGCATGCCGGTCTCGAGCAGCACGGTCACCGTACAGATCGTATTGGTGCCCGACATCGGCGGGTAGAACTCGGATTCCATGATGACGAACCCCACATCCGCCTCGGGATGCGCGGACGGCAATACCAGGTTGACGCACTGGGTGACGCTGCCGCGAGGCTCCTGCAGCAGCAGCTTGCGCAGGTCGTCACCCTGGGTCTCCAGGTACTTCATCTTGTCGAAGATGGTCTGCCCGGGGACGTCCAGTACGCCGCCGGTGATCACGTCATTGCGCTCACCAGCCGCATGGGCACTGACCACATTGATCATTCGCTTGAAGTTCATAACCAGACCTTCGTTCAGGGAGTGGTGCCTGATCCCTCGGCGCCGCAACGGCGGTGCCGAGGGTCGGCTGCATCAGCCAAGGGTATTGGGCAGAACAGGCGTGCGCGGCCCGGTCTTGATGAAGGTCGCCTTCACCTCGAGGAACTCGTGCAAGCCGTCGACACCGTTCTCACGCCCGTAGCCACTCTGCTTGAAGCCACCGAATGGCAACTGCGGTGCGCTCTCCAGGTAGGTATTCACGTATACGGTGCCGCTTTGCAGTTTCTGCGATACCGCGAGCGCCTTGTCCAGATCCTTGGTCCAGAGGCCATTACCCAGGCCATAGAGCGTATCGTTGGCCAGTTCGATGGCTTCGTCGACCGTCTTGAAACGGGTGACCGTCAATACCGGGCCGAAGATCTCCTCGCGGAAGATACGGTGCTCCGGTCGCACCTCGGTAAAGATCGTCGGCCCCACGAAGTAGCCTTTGCCCAGGCTGCCCTGAGTCAGGCGCTCACCGCCACACAGCAGCCGCGCGCCCTCCTGCCTGCCCACCTCGATATAACCCAGCACGCTGTGCAGATGCTGCTCGTGAATCAGCGCACCGATCTGGGTCTGGTCGTCCAGAGGCAGCCCCACCACGACCCGCGAGGCACGCTCCACCAGCCTGGCGACGAACTCGTCGGCCACCGATTCTTCGATCAGCAGCCGCGTTCCCGCCACGCACTCCTCGCCCTGATTGAGGATTACCCCGAACAGCACACCGTCCAGCGCGGCCTCAAGATCGGCATCGGCGAACACCACGTTGGCGGCCTTGCCACCCAGCTCCAGCGCTACCCGGGTAAGGTCGCCAGCGGCGCTGGCAGCGATCTGCTTGCCAACCCGGGTCGAACCGGTAAAGGAGATCATCGACACATCGGGGTGGCGCGTCAGGCGCTCGCCCACCACCTCGCCACGACCGGTGACGATATTGATCAGCCCGGCCGGAAAACCAGCCTCGGCCGCCAGCCGGGCGACCTCCAGTGCGCTACCGGAGGTCAACTCGGAGGGCTTGATCACTACCGGGCAACCGGCAGCCAGTGCGTAGGGCAGCTTCTGGAACAGGCACACCAGGGGGAAGTTCCACGGCACGATCAGGCCGACCACGCCCCGCGCCTCGCGGGTGACCAGGCCCAGTCTGTCGTCGCCGAGATGGGTAAAGGCCTCGCCCTTGATCTGCCACGCGAGGGACGCGGCAAACCGGGTCAGCTCGGCAGCCCACGACACCTCTCCCCTAGCATAGATGATCGGCTTGCCCACCTCTTCGGCCTCGATTTCTGCCAGGCGTTCGGCATCTCGCTCGATCAGATCGGCAAGCCGGCTCAGCAACTTCGCGCGTTCTGACCCCGGTAGCGAGGACCAGGCGCTGCTGACGTGCAGCGCCTTGGCCCGCTCGACGGCAATGTCGACATCCTGGGCACTTCCCTCGGCGAAGCGCGCCAGCAGGCCACCATGCGCCGGAGAATGGCGCTCGATGTGCTGCCGGCTGGAAGGTGCGTACTCGCGCCCATCGATCCAGTGGTCATAGGTTCTGGTGGACATGCTGTTTCTCCTGAAAAGGGTATGTATACGTTTACATTCGAGATTAAACATTGCACCGCAAGGGGCTAGCTGCAGCGGGCCATCAGTGGCTCGATGCGGCGGCTCTCGATACTGACTGCAGCCTCCAGCGTCGACAGCGGTGTCTGTGCACCAGCCGTCATCACCAGCACCTGATTGGGGTCGCTGAACTCGGTGGTCCATACGCCACAGCAGGGCTGTCCCGAGGCATCGACGCTACGGTGGATGCGGTCGATCACGGCCGATGCAGTACCCGTGGCACAGCGGTAAGAATGCACAAAGCGCGCCTTGCACAGCTCGACTTCCGAACGCGGGTTGAGCAATTGCAGGAACTGCCTGCTGACCAGAGGAGCGGCCTGCGGCAGGAACGCCTCGCGCCAGGCCTTCACCTTGCCCAGTTCGGCCCGCAACCGCGTTCGCTCATCGAATGACTGATAGCGCCACAAGTGGCTGAAGTAGATGCAATTGTCCACCTGCTCCTGCCACATACCCAGCAGCGCCCCGTAGTCATTGCCGCGAATCGGCAGGCAGCACGTCTGGAACAGTTGCCAGTAGCGCTCCCAGGCCTGCTCGGTGAATTGGTACTCGCGCAGTTCATCGATCATTCCGGCATCCTCACCAGGCGGTGTAGCCGCCGTCGACGGTGAACATCGCACCGGTGGCGAAGGTGGAGTCGTTGCTGGCCAGGAACAGGATCATGTTGGCGATATCCACCGGTTCGCCCATCTTGTTGAGCGGCGAGCGAGCTTCCAGCCCCTTCTTGAAAGCCACCGGATCGGGCACCGATTCGAAGATCTTGTCGTAGTAGCTGGAGGCGATCACACCGGGTGCAACGCTGTTCACCCGCACACCCTCGAGGGCGTGATCCAGTGCCATGGCTCGCGTCAGCGCCGCCACTCCGCCCTTGGCCGCCACGTAGGCTGCACGATCCTTGATGCCGACCACCGAGATGGTCGAGGCCAGGTTCACCACAGCCCCACCACCGCGCCGAACGATCTCGGGAATCGCGTATTTGGAACAGAGGAATACGCCCTTCAGGTTGACGTCGACGACCTGATCCCAGGTCTCCTCTTCGAGGGTGACAACGCTGCCCAGCGTGCCGAAGCCGGCGTTGTTGACCAGAATGTCCAGCCCGCCGAACTTGCCGACGCTGGCAGCGACCATGGCCTCGACCTGACCGGCCACGGCCACGTCCACCTCGACGGCGAAAGCCTGGGGGCCGATGTCGGCAGCCACACGGCGGGCCAGTTCGATATTGCGGTCAGCCACCACCACCTTGGCCCCTTCGCGGGCGAAGAGTCTGGCGGTAGCCTCACCGATGCCGGCGCCAGCACCGGTGATAAGGGCGACTTTCTCGTGCAGTTTCATGATGCATTTCCTGAGTGCAAAAGGACGGCGCATGCGCCTGGGCCGCCAACCCGCCGGAGCCGGTCGGCGAGAAATCATTCCGGCACGTAGTACGGCGCGCTGGATCCAGCCAGTGGGCTGCGGCCACGAATGTCGTCGGCGATCTTCTCGGCCATCATGATGATCGGCGCGTTGAGGTTGCCGCTGACGATCTCCGGCATGATCGAAGCGTCGACCACCCGCAGGTTCTCGATGCCATGAACCCGACCACGGGCATCGACCACGCTGTTCTCGTCCACGCCCATGCGGCAGGTGCAGCACGGGTGATAGTTGGTTCCCGCCAGGCCGCGCAGGGCTTCGAGAATCTGCTCATCGGTCTGCACCGCAGGCCCGGGCGTGACCTCTTCGCCGCGGTAGGGATCCCAGGCCGGCTGCGCGACCACATTGCGAATCGCCCTCACGGCCGCGATGGCATCCTGCTGGTCCTCTGGAGTGGACAGGAAGTTGAAGACGAACCGCGGTGCGTCCCGAGGATCGGCCGACCCCAGCCAGACGCGGCCGGTGCTGGTCGGGCGCATCAGGCTGAAGAAATACTGGAAGCCGTTCTCCAGCTTCACGCTGCCGTGCTGGAACTCGCCCAGCATCGGGATGAACTCGAACTGCACGTTCGGCACCTGAATGTCATCACGGGTGCGGATGAACGCACCCACTTCGAAGAAGTTGGTGGCTCCCAATCCCTTCTTGAAGAACCGCCACATGAAGCCCAGCTTGAGCTTGCCCAGGGCCGTCAGTTGCTTGGCAATCGAGACGTTCTGCGTGGCGCGGTATTGCACGGGCGCAGCAACGTGATCCTTCATGCCCTGCCCCACGGCTGGCAAATGCGCCACGCAGTCGATGCCGAACTCGGCCAGATGCTCTCGGTCACCGATCCCGGAGAGCATCAGCAGATGGGGCGAATGAATGGCACCTGCGCAGAGCACCACCTCCCGGCTCACGCCAATCACCTGAGGCTCGCCGTCGCGTAGCAGGTGGACGCGCATCGCCCGCGTTCCTTCGAACTCGATCCGGGTGACAAGAGCCTTGTCGCACACGTGCAGATTGCCGAGATGGCGATTAGGGTGGATATAGGCCCGGGAGGTGCTCCAGCGAATGCCCTTGTGAACGTTGCGCTGGGTGATGTGCACACCCTCCTGGCGGTAGCCGTTGTGGTCATCGGCCCGCGCATAACCGGCCTGCTCGCCCGCCTTCAGGAAGGCGCGATAGAGCGGGTTATCCGCCTTGCACGTCTCGATGTGCATCGGGCCGCCAACCCCGCGATAGTCGTTGCCGCCCTTGTCGAAGGTCTCCGCCTTGCGGAAGTACGGCAGGCATTCGGCATAACTCCAGCCGGCCAGCCCAAGGGCGCCCCAGTTATCGTAATCCCAGGGGTTGCCACGCACCCAGTTCATGCCATTGATCGATGACGAACCGCCCAGCACCCGGCCACGCGCCTCGTAGATGCTGCGATCCCCCAGCTCCTTTTCGGGCTCGGAATGGATGTACCAGTTGAAACGGTCATTCATCAGCGGAAAACCCAGCGCCGCCGGCATCTGGATATACAGGCTCCTGTCGCTCGGGCCGGCCTCCAGCATCAGTACCGAGTGCTGCCGGTCCTCGGCCAGGCGTGCGGCCAGCACACTGCCGGCAGAGCCGGAACCGATGACGATGTAGTCGTACGTACTTGCTGTAGATCGGCCGTTGATGTCACGCATGAGTCCACCCGAATTGAAAGCTGGAAAACACTGTAATCGTTTACAAACCAGAGAAGCAAAATTTGGAAACCCACACCCTACCGGGCCAAGCTCCCAATCAATCTGCGCTTCGACGTACAAGTGCCCAAGCATAAAGCGCGCCATTGCCAGCCAATTGCGTTGCCGACTCAGTGTTCATGCGGCTTGGCGTGATCGGGCGGATCAGCGTCTGGCACCGCGCAACCTGTTACCGCACCAAGCCGATGCGAAAAGCGGTAACAGTGCACTGAAAACGATTACAATCATTCACAGGCAAACCGTAGGGCTTTGGCCCATACCGCGAAGCAAGCGATTGATCGTCTCCCTGCACGCGCCTCTCTGCCCAGAGCGGGCGAGCCCCTGCGGCACGAACGCGGGCAGTTTTTTGATGCAGCACCCCATTGAATCCCGCAGAATCCTGCGCACGCAGCAACTGCACCACGACACCAGAGGAGCACGTGTGAGCATCGCCAAGAACAACCAGACCCGATGCAACGTCACGGATGTCGCCAAGGCTGCAGGCGTCTCCGTTGCCACCGTTTCGCGCAGCTTCAACCTGCCCCATCACGTACGCGACGACGTGCGGGAAAAGGTCCTGAAAGTCGCCGCCCGCATGGGCTACACGCCCAACTCGGCGGCCAAGGCGCTACGCCTGCGCAAAACCAACGTCATCGGCGCCATCATCCCCACCCTGGACCACTCGATTTACGCCACCATGGTGAAGAGCTTCCAGGACAAGCTCGCCGAGTACGGCTATGTGGTTTACGTGCTCAGTTGCGGCTTCGACTCCGGCGCCATCTACGAAAAAGTGAAGCTGCTGGTCGAGCGCGGTGCCGAAGCGCTGCTGGTGGTCGGTGACATCCGCGACCCGGCGCTGACCAAATACCTGCAGGAACACCGGATGCCGGTCATCTGCACCTACTCCTATTTCGATGACCGCGCCTTCCCCTTCATCGGCTTCGACAACTACCAGTCCACCCGGCAACTGACCGACTACCTGCTCGGCCTTGGTCATCGGCACATGGCGATGCTAACCGGCCCCATGAAAGGCAACGATCGCCAGGAGGCCCGCCAACGGGCGTTCATCGACACCCTGGCCAACCACCCGGATAGCTGCAGCCACGCCATCTACGAAAGCACCGATGGCTACACCATCGCCTTCGGCGAACAGACGCTGCGCCGTATCCGCCTCGAGCACCCCGAGATAACGGCCATCGTCTGCAACAGCGACGTGATCGCCTTCGGCGTGCTCTCGGCCTGCAAGAAGCTCGGCATCGACGTGCCACGGCAGCTCTCCGTGACCGGTTACGACAACCTGGAATTCGCCGACTACCTCGATCCGCCGCTGACCACACTGTCGATTCCAGCAACGGAGATGGGGCTGCTCAGCGCCGAAGCGCTGATCGCCAACCTGAAAAACGGCACCGAGATCAAACCGGCGCTGCTCAGCACGCAGATGATGATTCGCCAGTCCAGCGACAGGATCTGAGCGGCTACAAAGGCACTGCGGCATCGAGGGCGGTTAGTAGCAGTCAAACAGCCGCCCTCACCTACCCACCATCCCGCCAGCCAGCCCGCACCGCGCCGGGCGGCACACCGACCGAGCGCTTGAAGGCGCGGCTGAAAGCGGCCAGTGAGCCGTAGCCGAGTTGCTCGGCTACGGCTTCGACGGCCTGGTGGTCATGACTGAGGCTCTGCTGGGCCAGGCGCATGCGCAGGTCCGTCAGGTAGCGCAGCGGCGAAACGCCGGTCGCGCGTAGAAAGCGTTGCGCGAACACCGAGCGCGACTGCCCGGCTTCGCTGGCCAGCGAGGCCACCGTCCACGGGCGCCCCGGGTGCCTGTGCATCATCACCAGAGCCTTGCTCAGCCGTGGGTCCTGCATCGCGCCGATCCAGCCGGTGGCCACCCCACAGCCTTTGGCCACCCAGCCGCGCACGATCAGCGCCGCGATCACTTCCGCCAGGCGCGCAAGAATGCCCGCATGCCCGGCCAGCAGCACCAGGGATTCACGCTCCATGGCATCGAGTAACGGACGAATCTCCGGCGAGCTGTGCAGGATGGTGTCGACCCGCATCACCTCCGGCATGGCCTCGACCAGAGGCTGCATACCACCCAACTCTAACGTCATGCAGCAACTGAAGATGACTGCCGCCTGGTCAGCCTCCGCCGACTCCCAGGGCTGGTCATCGGCCGGCACAGCCGGGTCGAAGGTGCGTATATCGCGGCTCAGCGTGTCTGGCCTGGACAGCACCGCATGTTGGCCGCCGCGGGGAATCAGCACCGCATCGCCGCTGTCGAGCCGGTGCAGTTCGCCAGCCGGGCTGCGCAGCCATACCGGGCCGCGACCGACGAACTGGAACTGTGCCCGACCCACTTCGTTGCTGAAGCCGACTCCCAGCGGGCGTGGCACTTCCATCCTGCGAAACTGCACGCCACACAGACGCATGCCCAGCAGTAGTTCGCTGATCAGGTCACTGGCACTCATCGGGGCTCCTCGCAGATCAGGACGATGGATCAACAGATCCGCACTCTATGCCATAGCTCGTCCCAGGTCACCGACCTAGACTTCAATCCATCCACTTCGCCGATAAGGAGCCTCCCATGCGCCACTCCCCTTTCACCCGCACCCTGCGCGGCATCTGGCTTGCCCTGCTGCTGGCCGCCCTGTCGCCCTCGGCCATGGCTGCAGAAAAGCACTACAGCGTCACCGCCCCCGACGGCCTGAAACTCGCCGTGCAGGAGACCGGCAACCCGGACGGCCCAGCCATCGTGTTCATCCATGGCCTGCTGGGCAGCCGCCTGAACTGGGAACAGCAGACCAGCAGCCCCGACCTGCAAGGCTACCGGCTGATCACTTACGACATGCGCGGCCACGGCCTCTCGGGCAAACCCGATGATGCTGCCGCCTATGCCGACGGGCGCCGCTACGCCGATGACCTGGCCGCCGTGCTCGAGGCGACCGGCGCCAAGCGGCCGGTGCTGGTGGGCTGGTCCCTGGGCGGACTGGTGATGTCCGACTACCTGGCCGCTTACGGCGACACGAAGATCGGCGGCGCCGTGTACGTCAACGCGGTGATCGAGCTCAACGAGAAACTGATCACCCCACACCCCGAGGTGTATGCTGGCCTGGCCTCCGATGACCTGAAGACCCACCTCGATGCGCTGCGCACCTTTCTGCGCCTGTGCTTCCACACCCAGCCCGACGCTGCGACCATGGAGCTGCTGCTGACCAACGCCGCCATGGCGTCCTGGCCGATGACCCGCAGCATTCCCACGATGACCTCCGCCGCTACCGAAGGCCTACCCAAGGCGCAGGTACCGCTGTTGCTGTTGTACGGCGCCAAGGACCAGCTCGTTGAAGTGCAACCGAGCATCGATCGCGCCAAGGCCCTCAACCCCAAGGCGCAATCGAAGCTCTACGCAGGATCAGGCCACGCCCCCTTCCTGGAAGAGGCCGCGCGTTTCAACCAGGACCTGGTGAACTTCGTGAAAGCAGCTGCTGCAGGCAAGCAGTGAGGAGTGATAGCGGAGCTAAACCTGCCGCCGCTGACGCACGACCGAGTCCTCGTATGCCACAACCAGCCGGCCAGCCTTGTCGATACCCGGCAGCAGCGCCAGGACCCTGGCTGGCGTTTCGTGGCTGAACTGCACGGTATAGCCGCTGCCATCCGAGAAGGGTTGGGCCTGCGCCACCCAGGCCTCGACCAGGCTCAGGTCGAGGTCGATATCCCGAGCGATGTCGGAGAGGGGAATTGGGGGCGAAACGAAGGCAGTCATATCGAGTTCCTTCTCGGGGTTTTCTCGAGTTTAGCCAGCACATTCCTGAACACCAGCACGAGATTCCGACAAAGTGCGTAGGACCCGTCCGATTCTCTGACTAGATTTCAACATGAACAGCCCATGAGGGGCTGAACATAGCGAAATGGAGAATCCCTATGCGCCATCTTGCCCTTAGCCTGACTGCCGCTCTATTCCTGTCCGCCACGCTGATACCCGCCGCCGTGGCGGAGAGCCCCGCCGAGAAAAGCATCCGCGAAGACAATCGAGACCTCGACAAAGGCGTCGAACACGACGCCAAGGAACTCGAAAAAGGCGTGCACCACAGTGATGAAGAAATCGACAAAGGCATCGACCACGACAGCAAGGAACACCACAAGGCCGATAAACACATCGACAAGGAACTGAAGAAGGATTTGTAGATGGTTGCTGGCGGGAGCCCGGCTGCGGGCTTTCGCCTTGCCTCAGCGTGATGCTGGGAGCCACTACCTGCGAAGAGTTGGCGCACATGACCTTGCCAGTAGAGCCAGAGCCAACCGCGGGGCCTCGGGGAATCCGGTGAAAAGCTACTTCTTGAGCAGCAGCCTCAGCCCGCAATAAAGCAGATAAAACAGCAAAAGCATTGCAGTGCCCAGAAACATCATCACCGCAAGCGCCTGCATATCCTTAGAGAACTGAGCCGCTGGAATATAGCAATCCGCACTGATTCTTCGGCAGCCGAAGCTGACTGCACGCAACCCGAAAGCGATGTACAGACAGAACTCGACAGCCAGCGCAACGAGAAGGCCGCCGACCACGAACAAAGCCCGCCTCACATCCATACTCCTTAGTGAAAAATTCCCACAGCGAACGTTACAGACGCGCAAGGCACGCCTCTATGGTTGCCATCACAAAACCCGCGAGCTAGAGTGCGTCCGTCACGGTCTATCCCGTGGCCGGGTGTGACAACCTGAATGTTCGAGACGCGGTGCGTCCAAATTGCCTAGCCGGTATCCATTACCGTGCTACTGCATTTCTATGGCGGTCCGTACGGGGCAGGCTTCGGCCTGGCCGGTTCCCTCGGACGCCGGTTTGTCACCCCCGTACGGTCCGTCACCATAACCGCGTGACAACGGCGGTGGCGGCTCCTTAATAAGTTCGAGGAGCATAAGGAAAATGCGCTATCCAGCTTTTACGCCAGAGCACCACCCTGCCCTTTCCGCAGGCTCGGCCACCTCCAGCCAGGAGGTGCACCATGACTAACCTGCACTGCCGTGTAATCCGCTTCCCCAAACGGCAAAGCCCTATCCCTCAGAAACCGTTCCCAGCCGTCGACTTGCAGGGTGAGGCAGAATTGCGTGCCAGTTTGGTATGCGACCTTTTCGACGAGGTCATCAAAAAGAAAGACGAGCCCCAGGACAGCATGCAGATACATGTGGCCGCGCTGTTTGCCAAGGATTTGGTTGAAGAGATGGTGGTGTTGTATCGAAGGGCGCTTTGTGAGGATCCGGGAGGGGAAATACATAATTAAAAGTCCAACACGGTAACTCCCGACTAACGAGAGCAATGCTCGTCGAAATCACAATGGCAAACATGCAACCTTTAACGGTACTACGATGAAAAATCTGAGCCGGTGAACCCGGCTCGGATCTTCTGAGCCCAACGAAAATAATGCAGCCGGATGCTTTCTATGACCAAGAACAGCGGTGCAGCGCCCCGGCGGCTGCTGATATTCGCTGGGTAGAAGAACGCCAAGCAGCGCCGGTGCACCGCAGCGTGGCCGACAATCGCGCAGCCACGCTTAGTCCTAACTACACCACGAACTGCTGGGTCTGTTGGTGCAGACGGCTTGCCATCTGTGCCAGTTCGCGGCTGGCGATGAGACTTTGCTGGGCGCCGTTGACCACCTCGGCGATGCTGCTGTTGAGCTGATTAACGTTTTTGCTGATCTCGTTGGCGACTGAGGTCTGCTCTTCTGTTGCGGTTGATATCTGCTCGTTACCGGAAGCAATTCCCTCAACCGCGCTAGTGATGGAAATCAGGGCGTCACCCGCATCGCTGGCCCGCTGCACACAGTGCTGGACGTGTTCGCGCGACTCCTGCATTACAGCCACCGCGGCACGAGCTCCGCTTTGAAGCGCATCAATCATGCTCCTGATCGACTCGGTCGCAGTGTGGGTATTACTCGCCAAACCACGGACTTCATCCGCTACGACCGCAAAGCCGCGCCCCGCTTCGCCGGCCCGCGCAGCTTCAATCGCAGCATTGAGGGCCAGCAAGTTGGTCTGCGCCGCAATGCTCTGAATCACACCCAGCACTTTGCTGATTTCACCACTTTGCGCATGCAGGCTATCGATTACCTCGCCAGCCTGAGCCACAGATACCGAGACCCCTTGTACAGACTCAACACTCGCCTGCACCAACACACCGCCTTCTTGGGCCTGTCGGTTAGCATTAGATGCGCTGTTTGCAGTAGAGAGTGCGTTACTAGCCACCTCTTGGACCGCCATGCTCATCTCATGCACAGCGGCAGCAACCATATGTGTTTGGTCTCCCTGAAGCGTTGCAGTTTGGCTAACCTGGGCGCTGATCGCGCTCATTTCCTCGGAAGCACCGGAGAGCTGTGTCGCCGTTGCAGAAAGATCAAGAATCAAAGCCCGCTGATGCTCGATCAGGGAGTTGAAAGCACGGGCAGTTTCAGCCACCTCATCTCGACCAACTCCATTGGCGCGCAGGGTGAGGTTCGAAGTCTGCTGGACCGTTGTAATAACGCTGCGCAGCCCTGACAGTGGGCGAATGATGGAGAGGCTTATTAGCACCGCCGCGATCAGTAGGCCTACCAACGATGCGGCTCCGATCACCAGGAATGTTTTTACCACTGCCTGGTACTGCAAATCAGAAGCGACATAGAGCGCCTGGCCCTCACTCAGTTGCAGATCAATCAAGCTGGAAAGCTTGGCTCCTAGTGGGTCGAAGGCCTCATAAAGAGTGGTATTGAAACGCTGACTTTCCATTGTCCGTAAGGTGCCATCGTTGACGGCTCGGATGAACGCCTGAGAAACATCACGTACGTGCATCAGCGCACCATCCACCTCGCTGACCATCGTTCTCTCTCTATCTGTCAGCTGAGTGGCCCGGTACTCCTCCCAAGCCTTGTTGCCGCGCAGCAGCGCCGTATTGAACTCCTGATTCAAGCGCACCCCGTCGGTTAAACCGGCGCGGTACTTGTGAAGGGTATCGACCATGCTGACGGCATAGCTGTCCGACACAATCTTCAGCTGGCTGATGGGCTTCATTCTGTCGAGGAAAAGGTGTCCCAAGCTATCATTTATGCGTTGTGCGTTGATCGAGGCGATAAAAATGACCGCCATGAGGACCAAAAGGGGGGCGATTACGAGCAGGGCCAAACGGATACGAATGGTCAGGTTAGCGAACATGGGGGATATCTCGAGAAGGACGGCGGCTTGCCGGAGCACCTGCTCCAGCCTGAAAGCCATAGGTCCTAAAATAGAAGCTCTGCGTTTTCACGCATGAGCTAAAGAAGCGTCCTTGCACCGGATGGCGCGTGTACCACTTTTCTCTGGCGGTGTCGGCTGCGTCTTACCCGCGTCATGGACGGCACTGGTCGACTTTTGAAAAGGCACTACTGGCTATCGACCCCCGCTGTAGGAACTTGAAGGGCTGCTTCGCCAATTCCGACTCAAGGTAACCGGCCAGCGATCCGTGCTTTGCGCTGCCGAACTCGCCCTCTGTCAATCTTATAGCCGGAAGACTCTAGTAGCCTTTGCCTGCCCCTCGCAGCCCCTCTCCTCTGACCAGACTCAGCCTCCAGCAGCGATATCCGGTAACGGACATCGGCAGAGCACCATGAAAGCACCCTACCAGTGATTTTTATCCTGATGATCTCAGTAACCGGGTACCTGTAAAGTTGGATTCTCAACGATTCCAATGAGGTAAGGCTCAAGCTTCGTCTCATCCAGACCTATAAGCGTCTTCACTGCACCTACCGCTTCCAAAGCTTTCTGAATGGACGAAGAGTCGATAGCTCCACTGTGCGGAACTACCAGCGGCAGCTTGTCATGGCTCATGCCATAGGCTTGGAAGTGAATCTTTCCAAAAGCTTTGTTGTTCTGAACCGCGAAAGCTATCGGCATCAACCCACTCAAATCCAGGTTGCTCGCCTTGGTGTTGAGCTCTGCAGTTATCCTGAAGCCGACTCCGATACGACCTGTAACAGATCGATTGCCGCCCGCATCCACGTTTTCGATCCTGGAAGCACCGTAGTCAAAGATAACCTTGTAGCGCCCCTTTCCCGCGCTCGACTCAGCTCCCAGATACCTGAATGAGCCCTTGTTGTCATACTGCTCAATGCTGACAATCACATCGGTAGTCGTCAGGCGCTCCCGGATCTGCTTGGAAGTAAGCGACCACACTTCACTTTCTTGACTCCCACCAGCTTGCCCACCATAAATTTGCATCGTCTTCACTGGCCTTGGTGTTGTCACGGGAACGATCGCACCAGCAGGCGACGTCAACCCCGCCATCTCAACGTCGGAAATGCCCGTTGCACTACATCCGGCCAAGACGCAAAACCCTATCCACAAAGCAACCTTCAGCGAAGATTTCATAGATCGTCCATTTAAAGAGTATTGGTTTAAGTTGGCCCAAGTGCCCCCAATACCCTAATGGAGGCCAGCCTAGGTTTGGGAAACCAGGCTAAGGGCAATGCACAAATTAATTCGCTTATCTGATTTAAAAATTCCAGCGGCACGTTTTATCGATATTCAAATGAGGCATGACTCAATTTCAGAGGCACGCCTCCAAGCATTAAGTTCTGTACGCTATGCAATGCTGCGGATGCACTTGGCGAGGTGACAAGGAACCTTCTACAACATAGTAATCCGTCGTCGTGAACCATCACGCCTCGTCAGCACACTTGCGATTGCTCAGAGGTTTGGGCGACACATTGTTGTTAGCACAGGAAGTAGCGTATACACACCCTGAAGCCCAATCGAATAAATCAGGCTCAATAGTTGAAGCGGATCGGCACCATCGTGAGACTGCGACAGTCCGAACGACCACGGTCTAATTTGGCTTTAACGCCAATCGTTGTCGATAAGTGCTGTCTGATCGTCAAGATAGCACCTAGGGCAGGCTCCAACGATGGCAAAAGTGTCAAATACCAAAAATGTATTTTGCAAGCACTGTACGAGCGTAATACCACGACACCAGAATGGTAAGAATTATCATTGCCATCCAATGATACTGACACGCATGACGATGGTCTCCCCCTTCGAACAACTCTACATCAGCCATCAACGCTGGTTGCACGGCTGGTTGCAGCGTCGCCTGGGGTGAAGCGCTGATGCCGAGGATCTGGCACACGACACGTTCATACGCGCCCTGCACACGCAGCGGGAAGTGCGTGAGTTGCGACAGCCTGTGGCGTTTCCTGCCGCAATCGCCAATGGTTTGCTGATCAACCGCTGGCATCGCCTGGCAATTGAGCGGGCCTACCTTGAGGCGCTCGCGGCACGCCCTGAAGGCGATTCAACCCACCCCTGCTGGCAAACCTCCGCTCAGTTAAAAACTCGGAAAATTACTTATCAAGGACTCATATACTAAAATAACCAAATAGCGCATCACTTCAAAATACAAAGCCATAGAAAGCCAAGAGCAATTTAATACACAAGAGCAAATAACAAACCATCTAGATTAAAACACCACTACTAAGACCGCTCTCTTTTATGGATTTCAACATGACAAGAAGTACACAGCGTGATCAAATTATCAACCGAGTTATCACCACCCTTCGCATGGTGATGGACGTGATGAAGTTCCAAATGGCGAGGGTCAGACTTATGCCATTTACTCTGATTCCATTTACAAACCGTACAGGTATATTCGTCTCTCGCAAGCACAATAGCCCTGTCTCTATCAGATATTTTTCTATCATGATGGGGCGTCTGATGCAGGTCCTCAAGCATATACACCCCAATAGGTAAATCCGGACGACCTGTTGTACGAGTCACTACTGACCAGCCTTCTTCAGTACGCAGCTCTCTGACTCTACGAGCCCATTCGGTAGTGTCATTGGCAACGTAACGAAGTTCCTCTCCAGTCACAGCCCGCCCTTCATTGAGCTTCAAGAACTCGAGCATCTTTTCTCTTGCACCACCTTTCTTCGTACGAATTGAATTCGCACTGTTCCAGCGAAAAGCAGCTTCACGATCCTGCTTTTCAGCCAGAAGAACATAGTCATTCTTTCCGAAAGAATTATTCTTTAACTCTAGATCACCAGCCAGAAACATCTCTCTTGCAGTAATCCCTGTAATAACATTCCAACCATATTCAACTCTAAGCTCCCTGACTCTCCTGGCCCACTCCCCGATACCAGACACAACCATTAACTCATCGCCACTAATCAATGTTCGCGGGTATTTTTTTAGATAGGTTATTATTCTATCGCGTGCGGAATCGGAGTTCTCTACAGGGACTAATGAACACCCCAAATCGCGCAAGGTACGAAATGCAGGAACTAATGCAACTACCTTTTCACGCAGATCGCCCTGACTCAATTCAAGACCGAAACCATCAATCAACTTGAGCAGATGCTGTCGCAGTTGTTCCGAATCGCGCTGGACCATTATACCACCACACCGATCACTTTCTTTTAAATAAAAAACTCCAGCATAACGCTGGAGAAATTATCAAAAAACAACAATTATAAATTATTAAAAAAGCTCCTCATGCAGCTTTATTTTTTAATTTAGACTTCAATACCTTCAACACAACTTTTGCAATTGCGCCAGCTAGAAGGGGTGGGACAGCATTACCTATCTGACGTGCAATTTCAATTTTTGTACCCTGAAACGGAAAGTCATCAGGAAAGCCCATTATGCGGGCTGCCTCGCGATGAGTAATAGGGCGATGCTGCTCAGGGTGAAGGTAACGTCCCTTCTCAGGTTTAAAAAACTCAGTCCTGATAGTAACACTCGGTCTGTCCCACCAAAGCCTGCCAAAAAGATCTGTGCCGCCCGAAGTTTTACGGATCCAGCAAGCGGGAGTTATTTCAGGTGCATTTCTTTGGAGATCGAAACGATTACCACCAGGAGGAACAGCTTTGTATCGAGCAAAACTTTTTGCTGTCGGGGTACGACCAAAATGAAGATTTAATGGCGCAGGACAACTTCTAATTTCAACACCTTCCGGCCGAGGTAGGTCAGCGATAACCTCCCTCACTGTTTTCCAAAGAGGCAGCTCTCCCCCTAGTTTAGAGTGTGTTCTTTCAGGAATAACGGGGGACTCAACTAGCTCTTTTTTCCATCCGATTATAATTGCACGCTTCCTAGTTTGAGCGACACCATAATCTGCAGTATTTACAACTTCGTGAATAATATTAAATCCCATAGCATCAACGCGAGACCGGATATCTAAAAACTCATCCGACCGCAAGAGCTCAGGCACATTCTCCATAACAAAAATTCTAGCACCACACTTTTGAACCACATCCATGTAAGGTTCCCAAAGAGCTCGACGTTCATCCCCGGTTCTTTTTCTATTTAGGAGACTGAACCCCTGGCACGGCGGGCCCCCAATCACGACATCTGCCTGCGGAATATTAGGATTTGTGAGCAACCAACTCTCTATATTCCCAACCACCCCAGGAGCGGCATAAGCTAGCTTGTGCGTTTCCATAGCAGCTGCATCATTGTCAACGGAAAGGACACACTGGAATCCGCCACAAAATCGATCATCCGTGAAACCAAGCGTCATGCCACCGGCACCAGAAAAAAGATCAATTAAACGGAGTTTTTCTTGTGGCATAGGGGTTTTCATTCTGAAAATACTCTCATAAGGTCAGTATAAAGCAAGCATCCAAAGCAAGACCATCCTGCATTTTCAGCTCGCCTCCGTTGGCCTCGAACGCCAGTAAATCAGCGACTCCGCGGGAACTTTCGCCCTCTAAACCTCTAAGGGCTCTGACTCATTCCAAACCTGCATGACGCTCACCAACGCAATAACTGTACAAACATACAGCAAAATCATCAAGAAATGCTCCACACACATCTGAACTACAGTCCAAATAAATTGACATTTCTGAGCAAATCCCTCGGACCAGAGCATCGGGAGCCCTCTAAAATAGGCCTTATCAGCACTCCCACCAGGCATTCAAAATTGCGCGCATATTAGCCGAACTCACCAACCCGGCAATTAGAATCATTATCATCTATACGTAATGCTTCCAATTTTAGCCAGACGCTAACTAATAGTCTGATTAGGCTATCTACTGATTCTGCCTGCGAGGCTGTGATGCGCGGGATTTGCTAGAGCCTTGCTCACCCCTTAAATAAAAAAATCCAGTCACCTCACGATGACTGGATTTCTAGGGTATTTATTGGTCGGGACGGAGTGATTCGAACACTCGACCCCTTGCACCCCATGCAAGTGCGCTACCGGGCTGCGCTACGCCCCGACGGGTGTTGCTGGTGCCTTTGGCGTTAGCCGAAAGCGGGAGGAACTATATACTAAGCATCTGAATTACGGAAGGTTTTTCTTCAGAAAATCATTTGCGCAGTACGAGGAGGACATCTTCCAGCTCGGCGATCATCTGCTTGATGAGCTGCTTGTACTGGGTGGTGTCGTCCTTGGCTTCTTCGCCGGTCAGGCGCAGGCGTGCGCCACCGATGGTGAAGCCCTGGTCGTACAGCAAGGCGCGGATCTGGCGGATCATCAGCACATCCTGGCGCTGGTAATACCGACGGTTGCCGCGACGCTTCACCGGGTTCAGCTGCGGAAACTCCTGCTCCCAGTAACGAAGCACGTGCGGTTTCACCGCACAGAGTTCACTGACCTCGCCGATCGTGAAATACCGTTTGCCGGGTATGACAGGTAATTCGTCGTTATGACTTGGTTCCAGCATATGCTTCGACCCTGGCTTTGAGCTTCTGGCCGGGGCGGAAAGTCACTACACGGCGGGCCGTGATAGGGATTTCCTCCCCTGTTTTTGGATTACGACCGGGGCGCTGACGCTTATCGCGCAGATCGAAGTTACCGAAGCCTGAGAGTTTCACCTGCTCATTGAGTTCCAGGGCCTGGCGGATTTCTTCGAAGAAGAGCTCCACCAGTTCCTTGGCTTCTCGCTTGTTCAGGCCCAGTTCATCGTACAGACGTTCGGCCATCTCAGCTTTCGTCAGTGCCCCCATACGCTAGTTCCTTAACGTGGCGTTGAACCTTTGTTCCAGGGAGGTGAGGATGTTCTGGGTTGCGGTACTCACCTCATCGTCATTTAGAGTGCGCGATGGATGCTGCCAGGTCAAGCCAACGGCGAGGCTTTTTCTAAGCGGATCAATACCTTTACCGTGATAAACATCAAACAACCTTAGGTCGGTGAGCCATTCCCCTGCCTGGGCACGGATATCGGCCAGCAAATGCTGGGCCGGCACGTCGCGGTCGACCAGCAAGGCGAGGTCGCGGCGCACTTCGGGGAAGCGCGACAGTTCCTTGAATGCCGGCATGCGGCCCTGGGTGATTTCACTCAGCACCAGCTCGAACAGGAACAGCGGCTGATCGAGGCCGAGGGTCTTGGCCAGTTCCGGGTGGATGGCACCCACGTAGCCGACCAGGCGCCCTTCCCGCTCAATGCGTGCGGTCTGGCCCGGATGCAGGGCACTGTGCTCGCCCGGCACGAAGGCGAAGCTGCCAATGTCGCCAGCTGCAGCCAGCAGGGCTTCGACGTCTGCCTTGGCATCGAAGAAGTCCACGCTGTCACGGCCATGGGCCCAGCTCTCCGGCAGGCGGCTGCCGGTGATCACGCCAGCGAGCATTGGCTCTTGCTTGAGTTCGTCCAGCTGGCCGACGAAGCGCAGGCCGCTTTCGAACAGGCGCACGCGCGACTGCTGACGGTTGAGGTTGTGCTCCACGGCTTTGACCAGGCCCGGCCACAGCGAGGCGCGCATGGCGGCCATGTCGGCGGAGATCGGGTTGGCCAGGGTCAGCGGCTGCACGCCCGGGCTGAACAGTTCGAACAGCTTGGGATCGATGAAGCTGTAGGTGATCGCTTCCTGGTACCCGCGGGCCACCAGCAGGCGGCGCAGCACCGGCAGGTCAGCCACGGCTTCGGCCTTGGTCTGCGGCGCCAGGCGCGCTTGCGGGTAGCGGACCGGCAGGCGGTTGTAGCCATACAGGCGGGCCAGTTCTTCGATCAGGTCGACTTCCAGGCTGATGTCGAAGCGGTGGCTCGGTACCTTGACCTGCCACTGCCCTGCCCCTTGGGCTTCGATACCCAGGCCCAGTGCGGAGAGCAGTTTGACGATCAGGTCGTCGTCGAGCTTGAGGCCGAGCATCTGCTCGACGCGCTCGGCACGCAGGCTGATCGGTGCGATGGCCGGCAGTTGCGCCTCGGCGACCGCTTCGATGATCGGGCCGGCTTCGCCGCCGACGATCTCCAGCAGCAGCGAGGTGGCGCGCTCCATGGCTTCGCGAGCCAGTTGCCAGTCCACGCCGCGCTCGAAGCGGTGCGAGGAGTCGGTGTGCAGGCCGTAGGAACGGGCCTTGCCAGCGACGGCGATGGTGTCGAAGAAGGCGCTTTCGAGGAACAGGTCGCGGGTGCTGTCGCTGACGCCGCTGTGCACACCGCCCATCACGCCGGCGATGGCCAGGGCGCGCTCATGGTCGGCGATGACCAGGGTGTCGGCACGCAGGGTGACTTCCTGGCCGTCGAGCAGTACCAGTTTCTCGCCCTCTTCGGCCATGCGCACACGAATGCCGCCCCGGATCACGTCGAGGTCGAAGGCGTGCATCGGCTGGCCGAGCTCGAGCATCACGTAGTTGGTGATGTCGACGGCGGCGTCGATGCTGCGCACGTCGGCGCGGCGCAGGCGCTCGACCATCCAGCGCGGGGTCGGCTTGGACAGGTCGACGTTGCGCACCACGCGGCCCAGGTAACGCGGGCAGGCCTGGGTGGCGAGCACCTCGACCGGGCGCACGTCGTCGAGAGCCGGGGCAACCGCAGCGACCTGCGGGCGGGTTACCGGCACGTCGTACAGGGCGCCGACTTCACGGGCCAGACCGGCCAGCGACAGGCAGTCACCGCGGTTGGGAGTGAGGTCGACTTCGATGCTGACGTCGTTGAGTTCGAAGTACTCGCGGATGTCCTGGCCAACCGGCGCATCGGCCGGCAGCTCGAGCAGGCCGTCGTTGTCTTCGCTGATCTGCAGCTCGGACGCCGAGCAGAGCATGCCGTTGGACTCGACGCCGCGCAGCTTGGCCTTCTTGATCTTGAAGTCGCCGGGCAGTTCGGCGCCGATCATGGCGAACGGAATCTTCAGGCCGGGGCGCACGTTCGGCGCGCCGCACACGACCTGGAAGGTTTCGCTGCCGTTGCTGACCTGGCACACGCGCAATTTGTCGGCGTCCGGGTGCTGCTCGGTGCTCAGCACCTCGCCCACGATCACGCCGCTGAAGGCGCCGGCCACCGGGCTGACACTGTCGACTTCGAGGCCGGCCATGGAGAGGCGCGCGACCAGTTCGTCACGGGAAACCTGCGGGCTTACCCAGCCACGCAGCCACTGTTCACTGAATTTCATACTGTCTGTTCTCCTGATCCGATTCGATTACAAACTGCGAGAGGTGCTAGCGAAATTGCGCCAGGAACCGCAGATCGTTATCGAAGAACAGCCGTAAGTCGTTCACCCCGTAGCGCAGCATGGCCAGGCGCTCGACGCCCATGCCGAAGGCGAAGCCGGAGTATTTTTCCGGGTCGATGCCGCTCATGCGCAGCACGTTCGGGTGGACCATGCCGCAGCCCATCACTTCCAGCCAGCCAGTCTGCTTGCACACGCGGCAGCCTTTGCCGCTGCACATCACGCACTGCATGTCGACTTCGGCCGATGGCTCGGTGAACGGGAAGAAGGAGGGACGGAAACGCACGCCCAGGGGCTTCTCGAAGAACACCCGGAGGAATTCCTCGATGGTGCCCTTGAGGTCGGCGAAGCTCACGCCCTCGTCCACGAACAGGCCTTCGACCTGGTGGAACATCGGCGAGTGGGTGATATCGGAATCGCAACGGTACACACGGCCCGGGCAGACGATGCGAATCGGCGGCTGCTGGGACTCCATGGTGCGTACCTGTACCGGCGAGGTATGGGTGCGCAGCAGCATGTTGGCGTTGAAGTAGAAGGTGTCGTGCATGGCACGCGCCGGGTGGTGACCCGGAATGTTGAGCGCCTCGAAGTTGTGGTAGTCGTTCTCCACTTCGGGGCCTTCGGCGATGCCGTAACCAATGCGCGTAAAGAATTGCTCGACGCGCTCCAGGGTACGGGTAACCGGGTGCAGACCACCCGATGCCTGGCCACGGCCCGGCAGGGTGACATCGATACGTTCGGCGGCGAGCTTGGCGCTCAGCGCGGCCGACTCGAGAATGTCCTTGCGGCTGTTGAGGGCGTCCTGGACGCGCTCCTTGGCCGAGTTGATCAGAGCGCCCGCCTTAGGACGTTCTTCGGCAGACAGGTTGCCCAGAGTCTTCATCACCTGGGTCAGTTCGCCCTTCTTGCCCAGATAGTGAACCCGCAGTTGCTCCAGGGCGTTCACATCGTCGGTGTGGCTGACGGCCTCGAGCGCTTGCGAGACCAGCACATCCAGATTTTCCATTTACAGACTCCAGATACGAAACAGGGGAAGAGCTTGAAGGCTCTTCCCCTATTGGTGACGTTTAGCACCGGGCCGAAACCCGGTGATTGTCGGGGACTTAAGCCAGTACGGCTTTCGCTTTCTCGACAATCGCAGCAAACGCCGCTTTTTCGTTCACTGCCAGATCAGCCAGAACCTTACGGTCGATTTCGATCGACGCTTTTTTCAGGCCAGCGATCAGGCGGCTGTAGGACAGACCGTTGACGCGAGCACCAGCGTTGATACGAGCGATCCACAGAGCGCGGAACTGACGTTTTTTCTGACGACGGTCACGGTAGGCATATTGACCAGCCTTGATGACAGCCTGCTTGGCAACACGGAATACGCGCGAACGTGCACCGTAGTAGCCTTTAGCGAGTTTCAGAATTTTTTTGTGACGAGCACGAGCGATAACGCCACGTTTAACACGAGCCATGAGTTATTTCCTCTTTCTTGACCGAGATTAACGAACGCGCAGCATGCGCGCGACCTTTGCAACGTCAGACGGATGCACCATGGTGCTACCGCGCAGGTGACGCTTACGTTTGGTCGACATCTTGGTCAGGATGTGGCTCTTGAAAGCGTGTTTGTGCTTGAAGCCGGTGGCGGTTTTCAGGAAACGCTTAGCCGCACCGCTTTTGGTTTTCATCTTTGGCATGTTCGGATACTCCGCATTCAGTTGATATAGATAACCATAAGGCCTGCCGTGCCCTGGAGGTTACTTCTTGCGTTTGGGAGCGATGACCATCATCAGTTGGCGTCCTTCCATCTTAGGATGCTGTTCGACGGTACCGTGTTCGGCGAGGTCGGCTTCGACTCGCTTCAACAGTTCCATACCCAGCTCCTGGTGGGCCATCTCACGACCACGGAATCTCAGAGAGATCTTGGCCTTGTCCCCTTCCATCAGGAAACGTACCAGGTTGCGAAGTTTTACCTGGTAATCCCCATCTTCCGTCCCTGGACGAAACTTGATTTCTTTGATCTGCTGCTGGTGCTGGTTCTTCTTGGCGATGGCAGCCTGCTTCTTCTTCTCGAAGAGGTGCTTGCCATAGTCCATGATCCGACACACTGGTGGGACCGCATCAGCGGAAATCTCCACCAGATCCAGCTTCGCGTCTTCGGCGATTCTAAGCGCTTCTTCAATAGAGACGATGCCAATCTGCTCGCCTTCAGCGCCAATTAACCGAACCTCGCGTGCCGAGATATTCTCGTTGATCGGGGCCTTCGGTGCAGCTCGTTTATCTTGTCTCATTTCACGCTTAATAATAATTACTCCAAATCTTGGCGACCGCGCCGGGAAACCGCTTGTGCGAGCAACTCATTGAATTGGGCGATGGGCATAGAGCCCAGATCAGCACCTTCACGGGTACGCACAGCGACAGTTTGCGTCTCGACTTCGCGATCCCCGATGACGAGCAGATAGGGGACCTTGAGCAAAGTATGCTCGCGGATTTTAAAGCCTATCTTCTCGTTCCTCAAGTCGGACTTGGCACGATAGCCGCTTTGAGTGAGCGATTTTTCCACTTCGAGGGCGAAATCGGCCTGTTTGTCGGTGATATTCATGACCACCGCCTGGGTTGGCGCCAGCCATGCCGGGAAGGCACCCTCGTAGTGCTCGATGAGAATTCCGATGAAACGCTCGAAGGAACCGAGAATCGCGCGGTGCAGCATGACCGGAATCTTGCGGCTGTTGTCTTCGGAAACGTAGCTCGCTTCCAGACGCTGCGGCATGTTCGGGTCGTACTGCAGGGTGCCGCACTGCCAGGCACGGCCTAGGCAGTCGAGCAGCGTGAATTCGATCTTCGGACCGTAGAACGCACCCTCGCCCGGCAGGTATTCCCACGGCAGGCCGGCATCGTTCAGGGCGTCGGCCAGGGCTTTCTCGGCGCGATCCCAGAAGGCATCGTCGCCAACGCGCTTGGCCGGACGGGTGGACAGCTTCATCTTGATGTCGCTGAAACCGAAGTCCGAATAGACCTGTAGGGTCAGCTTGATGAAGTCGGCCGCTTCCTTCTTCACCTGTTCTTCGGTGCAGAAGATGTGCGCGTCGTCCTGGGTGAAGCCGCGCACGCGCATGATGCCGTGCAGGGCGCCGGATGCTTCGTTGCGGTGGCAGGAGCCGAACTCGGCCAGACGCAGCGGCAGCTCGCGGTAGCTCTTCAGACCCTGGTTGAAGATCTGCACGTGGCACGGGCAGTTCATGGGCTTGATGGCGTAGTCGCGGCTTTCCGACTCGGTGGTGAACATGTTGTCGGCGTAGTTGCCCCAGTGCCCGGACTTCTCCCACAGCACACGGTCGACGACCTGCGGGGTACGGACTTCCTGGTAGCCGTTTTCACGCTGCACACCACGCATGTACTGCTCGAGCACCTGGTAGATGGTCCAGCCGTTGGGGTGCCAGAACACCATGCCCGGCGCTTCTTCCTGGGTATGGAACAGGTCCAGGCGCTTGCCGATCTTGCGGTGATCGCGCTTCTCGGCTTCTTCGATGCGCTGGATGTAGGCAGCCAGCTGCTTCTTGTCGGCCCACGCGGTGCCATAGATGCGCTGCAACTGCTCGTTCTTGGCATCGCCACGCCAGTAGGCGCCGGACAGCTTGGTCAGCTTGAATGCTTTGAGGAAGCGGGTGTTGGGCACGTGCGGGCCGCGGCACATGTCCACGTACTCTTCGTGGTAGTACAGGCCCATGGCCTGCTCGTTCGGCATGTCTTCGACGAGGCGCAGCTTGTAGTCTTCGCTGCGCGAGGTGAACACGTCGATGACTTCGGCGCGCGGCGTCACTTTCTTGATGACGTCGTAGTCCTTGTCGATCAGCTCTTTCATGCGCGCTTCGATGGCGGTGACGTCATCGGGCGTGAAGGGGCGCTCGTAGGCGATGTCGTAATAGAAGCCATCGTCGATCACCGGGCCGATGACCATGCGCGCAGTCGGGTACAGCTGCTTGACCGCGTGGCCGATCAGGTGGGCGCAGGAGTGACGGATGATTTCGACACCCTCGTCATCCTTGGGCGTGATGATCTGCAGGGTCGCATCGGCTTCGATGAGGTCACAGGCGTCTACCAGACGACCGCTGACCTTGCCGGCGACGGTGGCTTTCGCCAGGCCAGCACCAATGGATTGCGCCACCTCGAGTACGGATACCGGGTGATCGAACGAACGCTGACTGCCGTCGGGAAGAGTAATGATGGGCATGGCGCCTCCTCTCCTAGTGGTGACCTCTACCAAAGGCCACGTGGGTTGGGATGAGCCAGTAAGCGATCCGGTGGCGTATCTGCCATACAGAGGCAGGAGCCGTGAGGCTGGCCACAGAACCGCAGTCACTGGAAGGTGTGAAACGGTGGATGCTTTCAGAATCATGACCGCTTGACAAGACGGCCAAAAAAAATGGCCGCCGAAGCGACCATTTAAAATTTGGTAGGCACAATTGGATTCGAACCAACGACCCCCACCATGTCAAGGTGGTGCTCTAACCAACTGAGCTATGTGCCTGCTGTGGGTGCGCATTCTACGGAGCCACGCCGAGGAGTCAACACCTTTTTTCGCTAACTGACTAAAAAAACTGAGTTTTTTACGTTTGAGGCATGTAACCGCCCTGCCCTCGCCGCCGTAACGCCAGCTCTTATTCCTGGGGTATCGCTTCGCACAACCCGGGCTACGATGATGCGCATCGCCCTCGCAGGGTGGAAAACGTTCTTCTATTCCAGCATTGGCACAGCAACTGATCGCTCCTCACGCTCCGCGTGGGTATGCATCCCGAGACGCTCTGCGTCCTCACGGCCCAAGGCCAGCCCAGGCAACGAAGACGTACGCATTCACAGGGTGGAAAACGCTCCTCTTTTCTACCAGTACGATGGCAGACGGCACCCTGATAGCGGGACCGGCCCGGATCGGGTTACCCATGGACGACGGATAAAAAGAGCGCCAGCTACCCACCTCGATCCACCCTGCGGGAGACGGTCCGGCGCGGCGCGTACCAACCCATACGAAAAACGGCGCTCGAGAGCGCCGTTCTGTTTTGCCGGATGCCTTACTGGAGCGGGCACGCGATGGGGGCGCTGCACTGGCCTGATGCGGCACCTTGCTTACCGATTACGGTGAAGCGCTTGTCGTCGGGGGCGATGCGTTGGGCGCATTGGCGGGCACTGGTGGACTCCGCTTTGCAGCCGCGTTCGTCGAGCACCTGGGACAGGTTGAACCAGCCTGCAGCGAAGTCCGGCTGGCGGCTGACGCTTTCGCGAAGCGCTGCTTCGGCGCCACGCAGGTCACCGCCGGCGTAACGGCTGTTGGCCAGGGCGAACCAGCCGACGGCCTGTTCCGGCCAGCGCTGGGTGGCAGTGCGGTAGGCGTGCTGGGCGACGTCCTTGCGGCCGACCTCTTCCAGATCCGCGGCAGCCTTGAGCCAGGTGGTCGGCTCGGCGGTGGCCGGCAAGGTGTCTGGCGGCATGGTCACCACGGCCCAGCGGCTGCCGCGCGCCCAGGTCTTGTCGAAGGCGGCGAAATCGGTCACCCAGCGGCGGGTGGTGCCGGAACGCAAGATCAGCGTCTGCTCGCGACGGTCATACCCCACCAGTACCGCGAAGTGCCATTGCGGGTACCAATCGAAGCCCAGGTTCTGTAGCACCAGCACCGGGTTGCCAGCGGCCACTTCGGCGAGCAGCGCATCGAGTTTGGGCTTGAGCGGATAGACGAGCAGATCGTGAGAACGCGCTGCCGCGACCATCTCCACTTGCAGGCTGCCTTCGCGGCCAGGGATGTAGACCTGGTCCTGCAGGAAACCGGGAGTGGTCAGCACACCGCGCTGGTTGAGCATGGTCGCCAGAGCGGCGGGCCCACACTGGTAGGCGGTCTGCGGATAGAAGGGAACGCTGCTGAGCTCGACCCGCTCAGGCAGGCGCTGGGCCTCCGGTGAAAGTACCGGAGACCTGGCGCATGCACTGAGCAGGACGATCAGAAGTGAAGCGAGGAGCGGTCTTAGCGATTTATGCATTTCACGAAACTGAAGAGGTCTGTGGCGCAGAGCATATCGGTGATGATGAAGATCACCAAGAACAACACGATGATGCCGACCACACCCGCACCAGCCGGGGCTTCGGAGAGCTGAGCATTGAATTGCGACAGTTCGGCGCTGGTCAGGTTGTTGATGCGGTTTTCCACCTGATCACGCTCGACGCCCATGGCGAGCAGCTTTTCCTTGACCTGTTGATCGTCGAGCATCGACAGCAGTTGCTGACGGTCGACCTGCTGTTGCTGCTCGGTGAGCACTTCACCCGTACCGATCATCGCGGCATTGGCGAGTGGAACCTGGGCGATCATCAGGACATGGAACACTGCCAACATGGCAGCCAGACGACGAAAGAACGGGGATTTGGTCATTTTGGTATCTCCTTATCAACCATCATCCTAGACCCCTGTGGCAATCGGCCAGTTCCACCTATATCTGCGGCCACCTCGGCAGGCGCTGCAGCCCAGGAATACCGGGCGCTGCAGCCTCGCCGCCCGGCGCCGAAAAACGCCCCGAAAACCAGCGCATTTCATGCCATTGCGCGTGCCCGATGACTCAGAGCGTCTGGCCCAGCTCGCTGCTCAGGTAGTCGCGGCGCAAATATGTTCTGCATGAAACGCGGTTCTTACGCACAAGTCCACGGCACTTACTGGCTCGCGAATCCAGCGCAACAACGCCCAGGCATCGCTGTCAGCTACAGACAGCTGTTCATTCAACAGGAGACTTACATGCCACAGATTCCCGCCCTCGGCCTCGGCACCTTCCGCCTCAAGGACCAGCAGGTGATCGACTCGGTACGCACCGGCCTGGAGCTCGGCTACCGACACATCGACACCGCGCAGATCTACGGCAACGAAGCCGAAGTGGGCCAGGCCATCGCCGAAAGCGGTGTGCCGCGCAGCGAGCTGTTCGTCACCACCAAGATCTGGACCGACAACCTGGGCGCCGACAAGCTGATCCCCAGCCTGGAGGAAAGCCTGCGCAAGCTGCGCCTCGATCAAGTCGACCTGACCCTGATCCACTGGCCCTCCCCCAATGACGACCTGCAGGTAGCCGAATACATGGCCGCCCTGCTGGAGGCCAAGGCCGCTGGCCTGACCGCGCTGATCGGCGTGTCCAACTTCACCAACGCGCACCTGCAACAGGCGATGGAGGTAGTGGGCGCCGACCAGATCGCCACTCACCAGGTGGAAATCCACCCCTTCCTGCAGAACCGCAAGGTGGTGGCGTTCGCCCAGGAACACGGCGTGCACCTGACCGCCTACATGCCCCTGGCCTATGGCAAGGTGATGACCGACCCGGTGATCCAGGACATCGCAGCCAAGCACGCCGCCAACCCGGCACAGGTCGCCCTGGCCTGGGCGCTGCAGCAGGGCTTCGCGGTGATTCCGTCGTCCACCAAACGGGCCAATCTGGAAAGCAACCTGGGTGCACTGAAGCTGACGCTCAGCGAGCAGGACATGGCAGCCATCGCCAAGCTGGAGCGCGGTGAACGACTGGCCAACCCGGGCTTCGCTCCGCACTGGGATTAGAAGTCGACCTTACCCCTGCCCGCCTTGATCGCCCCGCGCTTGGTCTTGCCTTCCAGCCGACGCTTCTTGGAGCCGAGGGTCGGTTTGGTGGGGCGGCGGGCCTTTTCGGTCTTGCCTGCGGAGCGGATCAGCTCCGCCAGGCGCTCCAAAGCGTCGGCGCGGTTCTGTTCCTGGGTGCGATATTGCTGGGCCTTGATGATCACCACGCCATCGGCAGTGATGCGGCTGTCACGCAGGGCCAGCAGCCGCTCCTTGTAGAACGGCGGCAATGACGACGCCTGGCTGTCGAAACGCAGGTGCATGGCGCTGGACACCTTGTTGACGTTCTGCCCGCCCGCACCCTGGGCGCGAATGGCGGTGAGTTCGACTTCGTCGTCAGGCAGATGGATGCTGTTGGAAATGACCAGCATGGGGTGCCTTGTTCTGAATGGGCGTGCAGGATAGCCCGCCAGACGCCCGCACGGCTGAAACCTTTGCTTGAAATTTGCCGATACAAGGTGCGAGGCGCTCAAGTAACGTAGTCGACCGCGCAGGCATTTCAGAGAAGACCATGGACTCGATTACCCAAGCCGTACTCGGCGCCAGCATTCAGGGCGCCCTGCTGGGGCGCTGGCAGGGGCGCAAGGCGCTGCTTTATGGTGCCGTGCTGGGCACCTTGCCGGATCTGGACGTGATCATCGACTACGGCGACTCGGTGGCGGCGATGACCTATCACCGCGGTTTCAGTCATTCGCTGTTCGTGCTCAGCGGCTTCGCCCTACTGCTGACCTGGCTGATACGACAGTGGCGACCCCATCCCGGCTATTCGGCCCAGCGGCTGTTCCTGGCAATCTGGCTGGTACTGATCACCCATCCGCTGCTCGACGCCTTCACCAGTTACGGTACGCAACTGCTCTGGCCGCTGGCGCCCACACCGGCGGCCTGGTCGAGCATCTTCATCATCGACCCGATCTACAGCCTGCCGCTGCTTGGCGCGGTGATCTATGGGCTGATCAGCGGCCTGAAGGATCGGGCCAACCCAGTGGTCAACTGGGCGCTGGCGTTTTCCACCCTGTATCTGGCTTCGACCCTGGGCGGCAAATACATGGCCGAGCACCGGGTGGAGCAGGAGCTGGCCCGTCAAGGCATCGAAGCCGAAGCCATCTTCAGCTCGCCGACGCCGTTCAATACGCTGTTGTGGCGGGTCATCGTGATCGAGGGCGAGGACTACCACGAGGCGTTGGTCGGTTGGTTCGACGGCGCGCCACCGGTGCTGGAGCGCATGCCTCGCGGGGCCGCACTGGGCGAGGCGCTGGACGATTCGCCAGCCCATCAACGCTTGAAGTGGTTCACCAATGACGTGCTGCGTTACGACCGCCTTAGCGATCATCTGGTGGTCACCGACATCCGCCTGGGCATGACCGGCTTCCACCCGTTCCGTTTCGACTTCGCTCACCGCCAGGGCGATGCCTGGCAGGTGCAGTCGTTCATCGAGCGCTGGCCCTCGGAGCGCGGCGACATGCAGCGCCTGGCCTTGCTCTGGCAGCGCATCTGGCAGCCCTCGACGCCCGTCCCACTGGCGCTCTGGGCCAGCGAGCTGAGCCAGTATCCGCAAGGCGAGAGCTCACCACCCGATACCGACCTGGCGCCAGGCCGCAAAGCAGCCAGCTCCGCGAACGACAAGAAAGACCCGGCGCTGTGAACCCTAGCCTGGGTCGAGCGAAGCGGTACCCGGGAAGCCCTTTCCCGGGTATCCCGACCTCAGGTTCGGAACTGCCGCACCAGGCCCTGTAGCTCGACGCCAAGACGCGCCAGTTCGGCGCTCGAGCTGGCGGTCTGCTGGCTGGCGCTGGCGCTCTGTTCGCCGATATCGCGTACTCGGGTCACGCTCTCGCTGATGGTTTCCGCCACGGCGCTTTGCTCTTCGGCGGCGGCGGCGATCTGCTGATTCATCTGTTCGATGGTGCTCACCGCCTGGGTGATGCGACCGAGTGCATCACCGGCCTCCCCTGCCAGGCTCACGGTGCGCTGGGTCAGGACACGGCTGCCTTCCATCTGCGCCGAGGCGCCACCGGCCAGGCGCTGCAGGTTGGCGATCAGGTTTTCGATTTCCTGGGTCGAGTCATGGGTACGTCGTGCCAGGGCACGCACTTCATCGGCCACCACGGCGAAACCGCGGCCCTGGTCACCGGCACGGGCCGCTTCGATGGCGGCGTTGAGCGCCAGCAGGTTGGTCTGCTCGGCGACCGCGCGGATCACTTCCAGCACGCTGCCGATGCGCCCGCTTTCCTGATTCAGCTCCTGCATGGCTTCAGCCGACTGCTCGACCTCCTGGGCCAGCTTGCCGATCTGGCTGATGGCCTGCTGCACCACCTGATTGCCCTGCTGGGCTTCGCGATCCGCGTCGGCCGCGGCCAGGGAGGCCTGCTCGGCGTTCTGCGCCACTTCCTGCACGGTGGCGGCCATCTGGTGCATGGCGGTGGCGGTCTGCTCGGTTTCGACCTTCTGGGTCTGCACGCCAGCGCTGGTCTGCGCGGTGATCGCCGAGAGCTGCTCGGCTGCCGCGGCGATCTGCCCAACCCCACCGCCAATCCGCCCGACCAGATCGCGCAGGCTGCGGGTCATACCCTGCATGGCCTCGAGCAACTGGCCGAGTTCGTCATGGCGGTCCTGAGGCAGATCCTGGCTGAGGTCACCACCGGCGATGCGCTGGGCGAAGGCCACGGTCTGGCGCAGCGGTGCGACGATGGAACGGCTGATGCTCAGCGCCGCGAACAGGCCGATCAACACGGCCGCGCCGCCCATGCTGCCGAGCAGCAACATGGCGCTGCGGCTGTCATCGTTCATGCTCTGCTCTTCGATGTTCTTGGCCTGTTCGGCCAGCGCAAGCACCTGATCGGCCTGCTGGAGCATGGCGGCATCACTGGCCTTGCTCTGTTCGTAGAGCTGCTGGAAATTGGTGAACGCCTGCTGGTAGGTGCCAAGCGCCAGCAGGGCGGCCTCGATCGCGCGCTTCTGATCGTCGTTGAGCCACACCATCAGGCCGCTGGCCGATGATTGCAGGTCGTAACTGACGAAGTTCCAGTCTTCCAGCGCAGCCGGCGAGCCATCGATGATGAACTGGCTTTCGTGGCCGCGCAGTTCGAGCATGCGCTTGCTGAGGTTGGAGGCGGTTTCCGCCAGGGTCAGCGGGTCGCTGCCGCGCAGTTGGTCGCCGGCCAGGCGCAATTCACGCACGGCGTCGTACATGCCCAGCTCGATCATCTCGAACTGACTACGCGCTTCCTGGGCCGCTTCGCCCATCTGGGTACGGGCTTCGCTGGCGCGAGCCTGCTGCTGCACGCTGGCGTCGAACTGCTGAAGATAGTCCGCGGTGGCGGTGTCCATGGCCTGCAGACGTTCACGTTCGGCGGGGGTGGCACTGGCGATCTGCTCGGCCAGGCTGGCACGCACCGTGGCGAGCTGCTCACGCATGCGCTGCGCATCGGCTTCGCTGTGGCTGATGGCGTAATCGCGCTCCATGCGCCGCGCACCGAGTATCTGCGCGTCGATGGTCGACAGCCCGAGGGACTGGGCGTGCCCCGTCATCACCGCCTGCACGGCGACGAAACCACTGCCGGTCACGGCAACGGTCAGCAACAGCACCAGGCCAAAGCCCATCAGAAGTTTCTTGCCTACGGAAAGGTCGACGAACAGTCGAGTGGCAGAATGCAACATCCTAAGCGGCTCCATTTATTTTTATAGATTGCAGTGCTCGAGCGCCGTCATGGCGACGCTACTCATGGCTCCAGAAAGGTCATCGGCCAATGGGCACAAACCCTTAGCAAAAAGACAGCGCCATTAAGTTGCCACTATACCTGCAGGTTCACTGAGAGGTTTGCTGTAGCGCAACAAAAGGTTGCAGCGCGGTAGCAGATGGCACAAATGACACCCGCAGCCTTGCACTGCGGGTGTTGCGGGTAGCCAGGCGGCTACCGAGCGAGCCGACGCTGGCGCAGCTGGAAGCAGCCCCAGATGAACAGCAGCCAGAACGGGATGGCGAACACCGACATGCGAATGCCCGGAATGAACAGCATCACGCCAAGGATGAACAGCACGAACGCCAGGCACAGGTAGTTGGCGAAGGGAAACCAGAAGGCCTTGAACGACGGTTCGACGCCCTTGGCCTGCATGGCCTTGCGGAATTTGATGTGGGCCAGGCTGATCATCGCCCAGTTGATCACCAGTGCGGCGACCACCAGGGACATCAGCAGCTCCAGCGCACTCTTGGGTACCAGATAGTTGACCACCACGCAGACCAGCGTGAAGGCCGCCGAGAAGAAGATCGCCAGCACCGGCACACCGCGCTTGTCGACCTTGAGCAGCGCTTTGGGCGCATTGCCCTGCTCTGCCAGGCCGTAGAGCATGCGGCTGTTGCAGTACACGCCACTGTTGTAGACCGACAATGCCGCGGTGAGCACCACGAAATTGAGGATGTGCGCAGCGGTGTCGCTGCCGATCAGCGAAAAGATCTGCACGAAGGGGCTGCTGCCGTAGGAGTCGCCACCGGCGGTGAGGGTCGCCACCAGATCGTCCCAGGGATGCAGCGACAGCAGCACGGTCAGCGCGCCGATGTAGAAGATCAGGATGCGATAGACCACCTGGTTGATCGCCTTGGGGATCACCGTTCTCGGCTGATCGGCTTCGGCCGCGGTGATGCCCACCAGCTCCAGGCCGCCGAACGAGAACATGATGATGGCCATCATCATCACCAGCCCCGAAATGCCGTTGGGGAAGAAGCCGCCGTGGCTCCACAGGTTGCTCACCGATGCCTGCTCGCCGCCTGCGCCGCTGAACAGCAGGTAGCAGCCGAGCAGGATCATGCCGATGATCGCCACCACCTTGATGATCGAGAACCAGAACTCGGCCTCGCCGAACACCCGCACATTGGTCAGGTTGATGGCATTGATGGCGACGAAGAACACCGCCGCGGTGGCCCAGGTCGGCACCTCCGGCCACCAGTACTGCACGTACTTGCCCACTGCGGTGAGCTCGGCCATGCCGACCAGCACGTAGAGCACCCAGTAGTTCCAGCCCGACAGGAAGCCCGCGAACGGCCCCCAGTAGGCATGGGCGAAGTGGCTGAAGGAGCCGGCCACGGGCTCTTCGACGATCATTTCGCCGAGCTGGCGCATGATCAGGAAGGCGATGAAACCGCCGATGGCGTAGCCGAGGATCATCGATGGCCCGGCCGACGCCATGACCCCGGCCGAGCCGAGGAACAGACCGGTACCGATAGCGCCACCCAGGGCGATCAATTGAATATGGCGGTTCTTCAGGCCGCGCTTGAGCGGGCCTGTCTGGAGCATTTCGCTTGGCATCTGTCACCTGTGGGTGATCGACCGTGACGGGATCGAACCCGCTCGGCTCGTGGCCTGGCGGAATGGCTTGGTTTTCTCGTCGATCACTGCGCGTCGGGCTGGGCATCCGGTGCGGCTTGCCGGAATGCCTCGAGGGCCTCACAGCGTGCGGTCAGAGCGAGGATGCGAGGATACGCATCGAGGTCACAGTCGAAACGGCGCGCATTGTACACCTGTGGAACCAAACAGGCTTCCAGATAGCCGGGCCGCTTGCCCAGGGAAAATGTTTCACCGTACGCCACCAGACCCTGTTCCACGGCAGCCAGGCCCTGAGCCACCCAGTGCCGGTACCAGGCGCTTCGCCCCTCTTCGGAGACGCCCAGTTCACGCCCGAGGTACTGCAGCACCCGCAGATTGTCGAGCGGATGCACCTCGCAGGCGATGTGCAGCGCCAGCGCCCTGATCGCCGCGCGCTGCGCCGGTTCGCCAGGCAGTATCGCCGGCACCGGGAAGATCTCCTCGAGGTATTCGAGAATCGCCAGCGACTGGGCGATCCGCACCCCGCCGTTCTCCTCGTCCACCAGCAGCGGCACCAGGCCCTGGGGGTTCAGCGCCCGGTAGGCATCGCCGTGCTGCTCCCCGCCCTCGCGAACCAGATGCACCGGCACCTGCCGGTAAGCGATGCCCTTCAGGTTGAGCGCGATACGCACCCGGTAAGCAGCGCTGGAGCGCCAGTAGGAATACAACGTCAACATACAGCCTCCACATCTGTAGAAGCCCCGTCCCCCGGGGCGAATCGTGCAGCCAGCGCAGATGATGCGCTAAGGCCGCAATCGCTTCGCGCCGAGGGCGACGCTCCTACGCGACCCGCAAATACCTTGCCGCCAACCCCATACCCGTAGGAGCCCCGCCCCCGGGGCGAATCGTGCAGCCAGCACAGATCATGCGCTAAGGCCGCAACCGCTTCGCGCCGAGGGCGACGCTCCTACGCGACCCGCAAATACCTTGCCGCCAACCGCCTACCCGTAGGAGCCCCGCCCCCGGGGCGAATCGTGCAGCCGACGCAGATGATGCGCTAAGGCCGCAATCGCTTCGCGCCGAAGACGACGCGCCTGCACAAACCAGGCTCCTGGCTAGCGGTAGCGTTCGACCTGCTGGTCGATGGCGCCGAAGATGCTCGCACCAGCGGCGTCGAACATCTCGATGCGCACCCGGTCGCCGAACTTGAGAAACGGGGTTTTCGCCTCGCCGTGCTCGATCACCTCCAGCATGCGCTTCTCGGCCAGGCAGCTGGAACCGGCACTGCGGTCGTAATTGGAAACGGTCCCCGAACCGATGAGGGTGCCGCTGCCCAGGGGGCGGGTACGGGCGGCGTGGGCAATCAGCGTGGGGAAGTCGAAGGTCATGTCGGTGCCGGCGTCGGGCTGGCCGAACAGCTGGTCGTTGATATGCGACACCAGTGGCCGATGCACCCGCCCCTCGCGCCAGCTCTCGCCCAGCTCGTCCGGGGTGACCGCCACTGGTGAGAAGCTCGACGACGGCTTGCTCTGGTAGAAGCCGAAGCCCTTGGCCAGCTCGCCGGGAATCAGGTTGCGCAGCGACACATCGTTGACCAGCAGCAGCAACTGCACATGCCCGAGCGCCTGGGCAGGCGTGACGCCCATCGGCACGTCGTCGGTGATTACCGCCAGTTCGGCTTCCAGATCGATACCCCAGGCTTCGTCACCCAGACGGATCGGCGCGTGGGGCGGGATGAAGGCATCCGCGCCGCCCTGGTACATCAGCGGCTCGTGCCAGAACGACTCGGGCATCTCGGCACCGCGGGCCTTGCGCACCAGCTCGACATGATTGACGTAGGCACTGCCATCGGCCCAGTGATAGGCGCGTGGCAGCGGGCTGTGGCAATCGCGCTGGTCGAAGTAGAACGCGGCAGCCTCCAGACCATCATTGAGGCGCTGGTAGACCGCCTCCAGTTGCGGCCGCATGTTCGCCCATCGATCCAGGGCGGCCTGCAGCGTGTGGGCGATCTGTGGCACGCGAACGGCACATGACAGATCGCGGGAGACGACCACCAGCACGCCATCACGGCCCTGGTTCAGTGATGCCAGTTTCATCAGGACTCCTTGCCCGGCGCACGCCAGGAATTCACGTACTCGGCAACGTCCACCGCAGCAGCGGCATCAGCCACTTCCAGGGCGCGGCGCGTATCGATCATCACCGCCACCTCATCGGTGAAGGTGGCTGGGTCGGTCTGCGCCTTCTTCAGGGCCTTGGGGTGCGGGCCATGGGGGAAACCGCAGGGGTGCAGGGTGACCATCCCGGCTTCGATGTTGTCACGGCTGAAGAAATTGCCGCGGTGATAGAACAGCACTTCGTCGTAGTCATCGTTGTTGTGGAAGAACGGCACCTTGAGTGCGCCGGGATCGGACTCCACCGGCCGCGGCGTGAAGGTGCAGACCACGAAGCCGTTGGCCACGAAGGTGGTGTGTACCGACGGTGGCAGGTGGTAACGATGGCTCACCAGGGGCCGGATATCGCGCCAGTTGAGGCGCACCACGGTGTTGTCGCCGTGCCAGCCCACCGCATCCAGCGGGTTGTAGGGGTAGGTCACGGTGCTGACTTGGTTGCGCCGCTTGATGCGGATCTGCCAGGTGCGCTCGTCCTGCTGGGCCTTGAAGGCCTCATCGATATGCGGATGATCGAGCACGGCCGGATCGAAGATCGCCTGGGGCCCGAGCAGCCCCTTGTCGGGCAGCTGGTAGGCGCCATCGGTGTTTTCGATCAGCAGGAAATGGCTGGGCGCTGTCGGCTCAATGCGCCAGGCAGTGCCACGGGGAATCACCAGGTAATCGCCATCGCGGTACTCCAGGTGCCCGAAATCACAGTAGAAGTGCCCCGCGCCGTCATGCACGAACAGCAGTTCATCGCCATCGCTGTTGCGCACCAGGTGGCTCATGGCGCCGGCGGTCTTCCACACGCGCAAGCGAATGTCGGCGTTATGCAGGGTCAGCGGCGCCTGCAGCGGGCAGTCGTGCTCGCTGGCAATCCGGTTGAAGTCGAAGGCATGGGGCCGCAGCGGGCCCTGCCAGTCGACCCAGCCGGTGGGCGGGTGCTTGTGATGCAGGTGGGTCACGGGGCCGAAGAAACCCTCGCGGCCCATTTCCCGCTCGTAGGTCTCGGCGGGCAAGTCACAGTGAGCCTGGCGCGAGTGCTCGCCTTCACGCAGGGGAAAGCTGATCCATTTGCGGCTCATGGCTTCACTCCTCGCTGATCACACCACGGCGCAGTTGATCCTCTTCGATGGATTCGAACAGGGCCTTGAAATTGCCCTCGCCGAAGCCCTGATTGCCCTTGCGCTGAATGATCTCGAAGAAGATCGGACCGATCACCGTGTTGGTGAAGATCTGCAGCAGGATGCCGTCGTCACCTGGCGCGCCATCGATCAGCAGGCTCAGGTCACGCAGCACGTCCAGCGGCTCGCCATGCCCGGCCACGCGCTGGTCGACCTTCTCGTAGTAAGTGTCCGGCGTGCTCATGAACGCCACGCCGTTGGCCTGCAGCTTGCGCACGGTGGCGTAGATGTCGTCGGTGGACAGCGCGATATGCTGGATGCCCTCACCGTGGTACTCGCGGATGAATTCCTCGATCTGCGACTTGTCGTCCGCGGACTCGTTGATGGGGATGCGGATCTTGCCGCAGGGCGCGGTCATGGCCCGGGAGACCAGACCGGTGAGCTTGCCTTCGATATCGAAGTAACGGATCTCGCGAAACCCGGCGATGCGCTCGTAGAAGCCCGACCAGACGTCCATCTGCCCGCGTTTCACGTTATGGGTGAGGTGGTCGATCATCTGCAGGCCCACGGCGTTGTCGTCCGGCCCGCGACCTTCGATGAACTCGAAATCCACGTCGTAGATGCTGTGCTCGCCATAGCGGTCGACCAGATACAGCAACGAGCCGCCGATGCCCTCGACGCAGGGAATGTTCAGCTCACCGAAGTTGGCATGGCTGCCGACCAGGGTAGCGCCCTGCTCCTTCACATAGGCGGCAGCCTGGGCGGCGTTGCGAACCCGGAAGGCCATGGCACAGGCGCTCGGCCCGTGCTTCTCGGCGAAGGCATGTACATGGCCGGTCGGGCTGCCGTTGAGGACGAAATTGACGCCGTGCTGCTGGAACAGCCAGACCTGCTTGCTGCGGTGCCTGGCCGTCTCGGTGAAGCCCATGGCGGTGAACAGCTGACGCAGCTGCTCGATGCCTTCAGGCGTAGGGGCGGTGAATTCGACGAACTCGAAACCGTCGGTTCCGATGGGGTTGTGCTGTTCGATTCTGGACACGGCGTTCATGGGTTGTCCTCGTTGTCGTTATGGCTCCATGACAGTCGAGGCCGGTGTTAGGGGCAAGGCCCTCGGATGGGTGCGAGGTGACCTTAGGTCGTGGCCGTGGCAACGGATCGATACATCGGAAGGCCCCGCCACGGTATTCGTGGCTTTTAGAGCCACAGACCTTCCCCGCTCGTAAACCTTTCTTTACAGCGTGGTCGATTTGGCTGCCGACGGGATGATGGCCGAATGACAGGCAGATAACTGCAAACGTGCCAGAATGACAGCATCCAAGATGAGCCAACCATGAGGCCGCCATGAGCAGTGAAACGCCTTCCGAAGCCGAGAGCCCAGCCGCGTTCGATCTCGCCCCCGCCAGCGATGAGGAGCGCCTGGCCAAGCTGGAAAAGGCCAACCGCCTCAACCGCCTGCTGATCTTCGGCTTGGCGTTGCTGCTGTTCATCGTGCTATCGAGCCTGGCCACCTCGGCGGTGGTGAAGATGCTCGCCGACGAGCCGCCTCCTTTCGATCCCGAGGCATTCGCCGCCGTTCAAAAGCGTGCCGAAGCGCTGGAAACGGAAGTGGCCAGCCTCAAAGAGGATCAAAAACGCCAGGATGCCCTGCTGAAACTGGCGGCCACCCCGCCGCCTCCGGCGCCAGCCACCGCGGCACCGGCAGCGGCCCCGCCCCAGGACATCGCCGCGCTGAAGCTCATGGGCCGCACCCTGCTGGGCCAGGAACAGAGTTTCCAGCAGAGCTTGCAGGCCCTGAAGAACGGCATGCGCGACCTCGCCGACATGATTCCCGGCTCACGCAGCTGGCTGGATGATTACAACGAAGAACTCGACAAGGCCGTCAACGCCAGCGTGCAACGCACCAAGGCGATCCAGCAATGGGGCAGCAAGCTGCCGCACGAGTAGTTTTTCAATGCTGGCCTCAAGGGCGCGTCTACCGAAATGGTGCCAACGCGGGTATCGCGGTGCGGCCACAACTCCATCGCCCGCAAGCGGGCTCCTACGCGATCGAGCCCGCCACCCAACCAGCGAACACCCCGTTTCTGTAGGAGCCCGCTTGCGGGCGAATCGGATAGCCGACGCGCATGATCCGGCCTGGAGGGCAGCGGTCTGTGGGAGAAGGATCTCCG
>NZ_JARVSV010000013.1:0-78751 GCF_030209025.1 Pseudomonas sp. MEJ086 | reverse complement strand
ACCGACGACCTTCGGGTTATGAGCCCGACGAGCTACCAGACTGCTCCATCCCGCGCCGGCAATTCTATATGGAAACGGACATCTGTCAATCGATTTATGCTTTTCAATCAATTAGTTAAATCGACAGAGCAGAAAAACAAAAAGGCCACTCGATTGAGTGGCCTTTCTGAGTATCTGGTTGCGGGAGCCGGATTTGAACCGACGACCTTCGGGTTATGAGCCCGACGAGCTACCAGACTGCTCCATCCCGCGGTCGCCATTCTATTCATCTGAGGCATGCTGTCAACGCTTATCTGGGAAAAAACTGTTTTCCGTTCAATCAGTTAGCAGCGCTGCGTACGTGTCGTAGACAGTCTAGCCCCTGCCATGCGGGCCTTTCAGGCGGTTTTATGGTGTCAGCGCCCATGGCGTGCAGGGCGATGAAATGCGCAACGTCGGGCTGGAAGGCTGTTCTTATATACAGTAAGGTGCCCATCCACCTTTGCCCGCCGCTGTTCATGGTCGGCCAGCTCTCTCGTTATCAGGTCTATGGCACAGCGCAAGATCATCCATATCGACTGTGACGCCTTCTACGCCTCCGTCGAAATGCGCGACAACCCGGCCCTGGCCGACAAGCCCATGGCCGTGGGCGGCTCGGCGGATCGGCGCGGAGTGATCGCCACCTGCAACTACGAGGCGCGTGCCTATGGGGTGCGCTCGGCCATGGCCTCGGGGCATGCGCTGAAGCTGTGCCCGGACCTGCTGATCGTCAAACCCCGCTTCGATGTCTACCGCTCCGTATCCCGGGACATTCACGCGATCTTTCGCGACTACACCGATCAGATCGAGCCGCTGTCCCTGGATGAGGCCTTTCTCGACGTGTCCAACTGCCAACACTTCGGCGGCAGCGCCACACGTATCGCCCAGGACATTCGACGCCGGGTATCCAGCGACCTGCATATCACCGTGTCGGCAGGGGTCGCGCCGAACAAGTTCCTGGCCAAGATCGCCAGCGACTGGCGCAAACCCAATGGCATCTTCGTGATTACCCCCGATCAGGTCGAGGACTTCGTCGCCGAGTTGCCGGTCACCAAGCTGCATGGTGTCGGCAAGGTGACCGCCGACAAGCTGACCCGCCTGGGCATACGCACCTGCAGTGACCTGCGCGAGTGGAACAAGCTGCGCCTGGTGCGTGAGTTCGGCAGTTTTGGCGAGCGCCTGTGGAGCCTGGCCCATGGCATCGACGAGCGCGCGGTGCAGACGGACAGTCGCCGTCAGTCGATGAGCGTGGAAAACACCTACGATCAGGATCTGCCAGACCTGGAAGCCTGCCTGGCGCAACTACCTGCGCTGCTGGAAGAGCTGGAGCGGCGCATGACCCGCCTGGACGGCAGCTATCGGGTGGGCAAGCCCTTCGTCAAGGTCAAGTTCCACGACTTCACCCAGACCACCCTCGAACAGGCCGGCGCCGCCCGTGATCTGGACAGCTATCGAGCCCTGCTCAGCAACGCCCATGCGCGCGGCAACCGACCGGTACGTTTGCTGGGCGTGGGCGTGCGTTTGCAGGATTTGCGTGGCAAGCATGAGCAGTTGGATCTGTTCACGCCCGTTGAGTCGTAAATAGGCAGAGCTGCGCCAGTAGTCCCCAAAGCGTATCGCCGGCAAGCCAGCCCCTACGTGTTGTCTGTGCACAGCAGTTGCCAGGCACAGCACCATGTAGGAGCCCGCTTGCGGGCGATCAAGGTTTTCCGCCGATCGCCACGTCGGCCCCGGCTCTTATTCGTCAGGCCACAGCCGGATCGGTTTGCCGCTGGCTGGCCACAGGCGCAGTTGCTCGATCGGCGAGATGTCCCAGCGTTCGATGGTGCTCAGGCTCTGCAGGAAACGGCTTTCCTGTTCCATCAGTGCCGGTGCACACATTTTTCGGGTGCTGCCGGCCTGGCTGAAGGTCAGCTTGTCGCCGTCACGATGGTAACTGGCGAACCAGTGATTGCAGCCGGCGTTGCCATAGGCGCGACCGTCGTCACCCAGGGTGATGGTCAGGTGGCTGTTGTCGATTAGCGGGCGTTCGCCAATCCATTCGACGCGGTAGACGCGCTCGGTTTCCAGTTGCACCGGTTTGCCGGCGCAGCCAGCCAGGGCGGCGGTCGCCAAGCCCAGGGCGAGAAGCGGTTTCATCAGGCCTCCTTTTTCAGACACGCAGGGCACAGGTGTTTGTCCTGCTGTTTACGCCAGCCCAGCTCCACAAGGCGAGCATCGGCAGCGGGCGTCTGGGCTTTCTTGCCCAGCGCACTATCGACCGCGAATTCGAAGTCCAGTTGCTTGCCGCAACCGTCGCAGGTGACTTGCCAGTTGAAGATCGACAGTTCGGTAAAGGCAGGCCCGTGGGCGACCGCGACCCACTGGCCGGGAGGATTGATCAGGTGACGAACCTTGTCGACCTGCAGGCGCATGCTCAGGTCACGGCTGCCTTTGAGGCTGACCACCAAGGTGTCGTTGCTCTTGATCGAGCCGCCGTTACCGGTGACCTGATAACGACCGGGAGCCAGCGCGCGGCACTCGATCAGAGTGTGTTCGGGGTTGAGCAGGTTGTAGCGGAAATCGTGTTCGGCCATGGTTCCTCCGGGTGAGGAGGGCATTCTAGCAGGCCGCGATTGGGGAGGGCGGGGCGGTGAAACGCTGTTTGATCACGTTCCACCGTTGGCTTTCAGGCCGCTGGGAAGATCTCGCGTAGCGCGGCACGATAGAAGTCGAATGCTGCAACGGCACCGCTGACCGCTTCTTCGCGCTGATCCTCGGTCAGTTCCAGGCCATCGAGCAAGGCGACGAACTGGCGCCAGTGCAGGCCGCGACCATCCGGGTGGGCCGCCAGGTGGCGGGCACCGTTCTCGGCATCGAGGCCGATCTGCTGGGTTTCCTTGAACAGAAAGGCGGCGCCCAGGTTGGAGCCTTCACTGCAGTACAGCCAGCCCAGCGCGGCATGCGTACTGGTAGGCACCACGGCAGGTGGGGTAGGTGGTACCACCAGATCCAGGTCGGCCAGATCCGCGCACACCGCTTCGAAACGCGGCAGCTCACTCAGGCCCGGCAGCAGGCGATTGAGTTCGATATCGTCGTACAGCGCATCGATGGAGCCATGGAAACGATGCTGCAGGCGCAGGAAGTAGCCATAGCGCAGCAGGCTTTCGAACGGACGGGCCTGCATGACCAGGGTATCGACGCTGTCATGGTCGCGGCTGGTGCCGGCTTTCAGGCGTTTGCTCAGGGGCAGTTGCGCGGTGGGGTGGGCGATGGCTGTCATCGTTGGGCTTCCGGTGCAAGATTCTCAATGAGGCCGATGATGGCGAGAACCCGGGTGCAGGGCAATCTGCGGATCATTAAGAACGCTTAACCGTTCAAAACGCCGATTCACGTATCAGAATAGTCAGCACGCGGCGCCACGCCTGCATCAGCGGGCTGCGGGCATCACCACTGATCGAGGCATTGCCACGCAGGGTGATCGGCATCGCTTCGCTGTGGTTGTCCAGAGGGCGCAGTTGCACACGATACAGCGCCTGTTCGGGAACCGGTACACGCTGCTCATCGAGTTGCGCCGCCAGCGCGCCCTGATAGACCGACGCCAGTTCAGGGGCAGAGGTGAGCTGGCGTACTGCGGTCTGGCCAATGTCCTCGACCTGCAGCAGGCGGCGCGGGCGCCCCGGATCTTCTGGCAGGAACCAGGCCTGAGCGCCGACCTGCAGGCGCTCGCGATCCGCCTCGCCGACGAACGCTTCGACCCGTTCGCTGCCTGCATTGGCGACCGTGCCCAGCCATTCGCCTGCAGGCAACCATTCACCTGCGGCCAGCGGAGCGGCGCTATCGACCAGCACGCCATCGAACGGTGCCTTGACCTGCAATTGCGCCATTCGCTCCTGCAGGGCAAGACGGCGCTCGAGCGCCACCTGTAATTCTTCCCGAGCGATCGACTGGCGGGCGGATCCTTCACTGGCGCGAACCTGCAGGCTGCTTTGCTGGCGCAGTTGCTCGATTTCTCGCTCAAGGCCTTGCAGGTCGTGCTGCAACTGCGCCGAGTGCAGGCGAAACAGCGTTTGCCCAGCACGTACGGGTTCCCCCGGCTGCACCTCTATACGCTCCAGCCTGGCGCCCGCCGGGGTGAGCAGAATCGCCTGTCGTTCTGCGCGTAACAGGGCTGGCGCCTCGATTCGGCTGCGCCACGGCCAGGCCAGCAGAAAGAGTGCGACCAGCAATACGCTGGCGCAGATCAGGGTGTTGCGGTTCATGCGGTAGTCCTTGCGGCGTTGGTGCCAGTGGCGCAGCTCGCCGATGATCGGGCGGAGAATGAAATGCACGATCTCGACGATGAACAGCAGCACGCCGAGCAGCTTGAAGGCGAAGTGATAGACCAGCAGGGCGATGCCCAGAAACAGGAAGAAGCGGTACACCCAGGTGGCGAATGCGTAGCCCAGCAACACGCGCCGCAGCGCCGGTGCGAAGTGTTCGGGAGGCGCATCGCCGAAGCCGAACAGGGTTTCGCGCATGCGCCAGCGGGCGAGGGCGAAGGCGCGCTCCTGCAGGTTGGGTACGTCGAGCAGGTCGGAGAACAGGAAGTAGCCGTCGAAGCGCATCAGCGGATTGAGATTCACCGCGAGGGTGAGTATCCAGGTGGTACTGGCCAGCATGAATGCCGCGCTGCGCAGCATGCCATCCGGTAGAAAGCTCCAGGCCAGTGTCGCCCAGGCGGCCAGACACAGTTCCACGCCCATGCCGGCAGCGCCGATGGCCATCCGTTGACGTCGTGAGGTGAGCCGCCAGGCGCCGCTGGCGTCGGTGTAGAGCACCGGCCACAGGACCAGAAAGGCCACGCCCATGGTCGGCACTCGGCAGCCATAGCGTTTGCAGGTGTAGGCATGTCCGAATTCGTGGAGCACCTTGGTCAGGCTCAGCGTTACGGCTGCCAGCAGCGCGCCTTCCAGGCTGAAGAAATGCAGGAAGGTGTGTAAGAAACTGTCCCACTGGCGCGCCGCCAGATACAGGCCAAGTACTGCTGCCGTGAGCGTGGCCAGTGCGAAGCTGCGGCTGAACAGCGGGGCGACGTGGCGATAGCTGCGCGACAGGAAGCGATCCGGACGAAGCAGCGGAATGCGGATCGACAGGTAGTTGCTCAGCAGCCAGGCGCTCCAACCGCTGCTCTTGCCCGCTTCGCCGCGTTTGCGCAGATCGGCCAGGGCTGCGTCACCACTGACTTCGACCAGTTGCATGCTGCGCAGGAACTGGCTGAAGGCGTCGACGTCCTCACGGCTCAGGGCCAGCGTGGTTTCCCGGTTAATTGCTTCGGCGATTGCCTGGGCACTGCCCATCTGCCAGCGGGCGAGAATTTCCGCTTCGGCCCAGCCGATCCGGTAGAAACGCCCGCGGGCAGCGTCTTCGAGTGTCCAGCTTGGCGCGCCGTCTCGCGAGCGAGGGCCTGGGTGCAGGCGCAGGGTCCGGCGCAGATCGGGCAGGCGTGGTGCGCGATTCGTGGAGGGCAGAGCGAGCGGTGCGTTCATCTACCAGCCCAGGTGGACGCGCAGCGCTGCCAGGGGGCGGCGCAGCAGGTAGTGAATCAGCAAGGTACGTTCGCCATATAGCTTGGCCGTGCCCTTGAGGCCGACGCGCAGGCGCGGGTCGGCCTCGCTGAAGCCCGCTTGCAGGCGGTAAGCCATGCTGCCGTCCGCACTCGCTGAGGCACGATAGCCATAGCGCTCGAGGCTGGCGGGGAGGGGGCTGCCCGGTTGGCTGTTGAGAAACAGCAGCACCTCGGCACCCGGCTCCAGGGCGATGGCATCGGCCACCGGTAGCTGGATTTCCAGGCGCGCGTCGTGGGGATCGGCGACCTGCATGATGCGCTCGCCGAGGCTGACCGGCCGGCCGATCCAGTCACTGGGGTCGTCGAAGATCGCCACCCCATCACGGGGGGCCAGAATCAGGCTGCGCTGCAGGTTGTCTTCGATGAAGGCCAGGTCGGCGCGGGCCTGGTCGCGACGGGTGATCAGTTCGGCCAGGGCGGCCTTGGCACGCTCGTCGAACAGTGCCTGCTGGCGCGTCTGGCGCAACTGGGCGTCGGCCGCCGCGAAGGTTTGCCGGGACGATTCCAGTCGGCTTTCCAGCTCGCGCTTGTCCAGCTGTACCAGCGCATCGCCGTTCTTCACCTCCTGGTTGGGTTGCACCAGAATGCGTTCGACCACCGCCTGCAGCGGGGCACGCAGCACCGCCGGGTTGCGCGGCATGATTTCGGCCGGGGCCAGTACCGTCTGATGCACCGGCAGCAGCGCGGTCGACAGTGCCAGGGCGCAGGCGACCAGCGCGATCCGCCGTGGTCGCTTGCGCAAGCGATTGACCAGCGAGCGCTTCTTGCCGCCCATGAGGCTGGCCCAGGCATGCCCGTAGGCGTCCAGCAGTAGCTCCAGCAGCGCCCGTTCCGGACGTGCCAGCGCGGGTTCGCGGCTCAGCAGCAGGCTGCCGAGCACCTGGCCGTCGCGGTTTTTCAGAGGCAGGCGCAGCAGGCGGGGCGCCAGGTATTCCGACCATTCGGCCTGCAGAGCCGCGGGGGCATCGGCGGTGCTCAGATCACGCAACTCGGCCGCCCGGGGCTGGCTATCCCAGCCCGAACAGAGGCGGCCCAGAAACAGCATCAGGGGAGCATTGGCCTCTACCTGGGCGAGCCCGGAGCAGGCGCTGATACGTCCCTTGTCGGCATCCCACAGAAAGGCTTCCTGATAGTCGAGTAGCTGGCGCGTATCGTTGACCATCAGGAAACCGAGGCCGGCCACGTCGTTCTGGGCGCGGGCGCGACGCTCGAGTTGCAGCAACAGCGCCATGCGCTCGGCGCGTTTGTCAGGCAGGGTGGTGACACTGGCGTTCATGAGCCATCTGCCGGCGGTTGCAGCAGCGCGACGCCGCTCATTCCCGGGAGCAGACCCGCGTTGTCGCCGGTGATGCGCGCGAATACCTTGAGCGATTGGCTGAGTGGGTCGATGGCCGCGCCGAGCCGTTCGATCTGCGCGGGGTAGCGTTGCCCGGTTTCGTCCAGCTTGACCTCGAACTCGACGCCGGGCTTGAGCCAGGTCATCCAGGTCGAGGGGGCGATCAGTTCCAGCTGGTAGGCGCTGTCGTCATAGATCGCCAGTAACTCGGTGCCTTCGGCGACGTGCTGGAAGCGCTGTGCCATGCGTTGCGAAACACGTCCGGCAAAGGGCGCATCCAGATTGCAGCGCTTCAGCATGGCGCGGCCCACGCCGCTTTCCGCCTGGGCCACGGCCATGTCGGCCTGGGCCTGGGCGACCTCGGCCTGGCTGATGGATTCCAGGGCATCGAGGCGCTTGGCGACGTCGAGCTTCTTCTGCGCACCGCGCTGCACCGCTTCACTGCGGTTGAGTTGCGCGCGCTGCACCGAACAATCGAAGGCGGCCAGGCGCTGGCCTTCCTTGAAACGATCACCTTCCTTGACGGCCAACTCGGTGAGCTTGCCGCTGAGCTCGCTGGACAGCACCGTCTGGCGGACCGGGCTGAGTTGCACACGCAGCTCGTTGCTCGTTTCATCGGCATGGGCGAGGTTGGCTGCCGTGGCGACCAGTATCGCCAGGACGGAGGGCCAGAAGCGTTCCGTGGCGCGCGGCTGATCAGCGGCCATTGGCCTGCTCCACCGGAACCAGCTCGGCGCCCCGCAACGAGCCGAGGCTTTCCCACATATCCAGGCGCAGGGTCTTGGCGGGTGGCTGTGCACGCTGGGCTACCAGTGGCCCGCTCGGTGCCGCAGCCGTCACCAGCGGCGTGGAGGTGGCGTAATGAACCTGCTGCGTGGCGGCGATGCCGGCCGGCACGGCACCCTGGCCCTGGTTGAGGCGCATGGAGTTGCCTGCGATGGCGCGGGTCAGCTCATCGACGCTGCTGCCAGCGATGCGTTCGGGCAGCGGATCGAGGCCGGCGGCCTGGTAGACGGCGCCGTGAGCGACCTGCAGTTCGGCGAAGGCGCGGTCGCGGGTACGGGTCGCCAGTACCGTTTCGGTTGCCGTGCGTACGCGCTCCAGTCGGCTCTGCGCCTGGCTGGAGAAGGCGCTTTCACTCTGCCGCAGGATGCCGCGTTGCACCTGCTGCAGTTCATTGGAACGGGCGAACACCTGGCTGGAACGCTCGTACTCGCGCCAGGCCACGTTGACCTGGGTGAGCACCGCCATGCGCATGGCCTGGCGGCGCAGCTCGGCGACCTGCAGGCGGGTTTCACCGGTTTTCTTGATGGCCGGGTAAGCCAGGACGTTGAACAGGTTCCAGCTCACCTGCATGCCGGCGTCGGCCCAGTTGTCGTTGACCAGATAGCTGTTGCTGTCGTAGTTGGCGCCGACGAACAGGTTGGCTCCCGGCAGCAGCTTGAGCATCGCGGCTCTGGTTTCCAGCACGGCATTGCGTGCCTGATAGCTCTCGCTGCGAATCTCCGGGCGCTCCGTCATGGCGGTCACTTCGAGATCCGCCAGGTTGTAGGCCAGGGCCGGTTGGGTGTAGCTCGATTCGTCCGGCAGAACCAGGCTGAAGGTCGTCGCCGGCGGCAGATTCATCAGGCTGGCCAGGCGCGCCTTGGACACCGCCAGTTCACCTTCCACCACTTCGAGCTGGCGGATCATTTCCAGCAGGCTCTTCTGGTAGCGCAGCGATTCCAGGGGCGCAACGAGGCGCTGGCGCTCGGTCTGCCGGGCCTGGTCCAGAGCGCCGCGGGCATTACTCAAGGCGCGTTGCACCTCCGGCTGCAGGCGCTCGGCGCTGGCGGCCTGCCAATAGGCGTCACGAACCTGCTGAACGATATCGGCGACCACCTTGCGGCGCGCCTCTTCGGCGGCCAGTACCTTGTTGGCCTGGGCCTTGGCGCTGAAGTAGCTGACCCCGAAGTCGAGTACGTTCCACGACAGGCGCAGGTTGGCGTCGCGGCTGGAACGGTCGCTGCTGGTCGACGGCTCCAGGGATTGCCGCCCGGTGGTGACCGATTCGCTGGATGAACCGGCGACATTGTCGCGTCCCTTCCACCCGGCACTGGCCGCCAGTTGAGGCAGCAGGCTGAGGTTGGCGACGCTCAGGCTGTTGTCTTCCAGGGCGCGCTGCATCAGGCCCAGGCGCTGTTGCAGGTTGTACTTCACGGCGCGGGCCATGGCTTCGTCCAGGCTGATGGCGCGCGTCACCGGCTCCTGATCGTCGAACATCGCGCTGCGATCTTTCTGCGCGTCGGCCAGTTGCTGCTCGGGTGTCAGCTCTTGCGGGGTGACCGCGCAGGCACTCAGGCCCAGCGCGGCACAGGCGATGGCCAGACGCAGGGTGGAACGGTCGAAGGTTTTGCGGTTCATTGATCGATGATCCTTGGCAGTGTTCAGGCGATATGGCGTGTGGTGACAGCGACCGGCTCCCCAGCCAGGTCGCTCAATTGCTCGAGCAGCTCGAGCGCTTCGCTGAGCAACGCGCTCGAGGTGTCCTGGCGTATCCGCTCCGGCAGCGACTCTGCTGCGGGAGCGGGTTGCTGCAGCGCTTCACTGGTGCTTTGCGCCGCCGCGCCCTCGGCACGAATGTCCATGGGCGTACGCTGTTCGCGGCCCTCGACATCGCGGCTGATCAGGGTCAGGCGCAGCACGCCATCGCGCTGCAGGCGCTCACGATCGATGCGCAGCTCCCCGCTGCGCGCATCGAACGATGCCCAGCTCGGCAGCGGCAGGCCGTTGGCCAGGGTGATGCGCTGCGGTGCACTGCCATCGGGCAATTCCCCGGGCAGTTCGAGGGTGATGCTGCGGGCACCGCCCGAGCTCAGGTCTACGCTTGCGCTCAGGCGCGAGCCCTCGACGCTGAAGCTGCCTGCGCTGTTCTGGTGGCCCGTATCGGTGAGCACCGTGTCGGCGTTGGCCAGTTGCTGGCTCAGCGAACCGCGTCCGTCGGCCAGGCCGTTACCGCTGCTGCGCAGGAGGCTTTGCACCGTTGGTGCCGGTTGCGCGGAGGTAGGCGCTTCGGCCGGGGTGTCGGCCGGTACATCGCTGGCCCCGAACAGGGGGGCGTTCAGGGCCTGGCCGCCGAAGCTGGCAGTTGGCGCCGTGTTCGCCTGCTGCGCGAAGCCGGTGTTCAGCTCCGGCAGGGCGGCTTCGCCCGTGTCTTGTACCGGGGGCAGGGCCACCGCCAGGGTTAGCGTGCGAGAAACCGTCGCGCCATGTGGGTCGGTGGCGGTGATGGTAATCGAATGATTGCCCGCCACATCCGGCGCGGTGCCAGACAGGGTGCGGGTGGCCGCGTCATAGCTCAGCCACTCGGGCAGCTCGAGTTCCCAGGTCAGCTCGCTGTCATTGGCGTCGCTGAACAGATTTTGCGGCAGGGTAACGCTGTAGCTTTCCCCGGGAGCTGTTCTGTCCAGGCTGTAATCGCTACCAGCGACCGGCGCGGAGTTGCTGACGTTCAGCGTCAGCTCCAGCGAGACGGCGCCGCCGCTCGGGTCTCTGGCCGTGACCACCACGCTGTGCTCACCCATTACGGTCGTGTTGCCGGAGATGATGTGGGTGGTCGGGTTGAAGCTCAGCCCCGCAGGTAGACCCGTCACCGCCCAGGTCAGGCTGTCGCCTTCGGGATCGCTGAACAGGTTGGCCGGCAGCGTGATGCTGTAGGCCTGACCGGCCTTGGCCTGGTTCAATGCGTAGTCGCGGTGCGCGTCGTTGATCAAGGGCGCCTGGTTCGGCGCCAGCAGGGTGACGTCGACACTGCGCGCCTGGCTGTCCACGACACCATCATTGAGCACGATGCTGACAGCGTGGCTGCCTGGCACAGCCGAGGTGCTGGTGTAGGTCACCTGGCGCAGCAGTGCGGTGGCTTCGCTCCGGGTCACGCCGACGCCAAAGCTCAGTACCGCTCTATTGCCGTTCTGCGTCAGTGTTGCGACGTCGACATCACCACGCACAATGCGCTCGCCATCGAGATGGTAGGTGCCATTGTTGAGAAAGCCGAACTGATCGCCGCTCTGGCCGCTGATGGTGACGCTGGCGCCCTGGTAATCATTGGCGGCATCCAGTTCGGCATCGTTCAGGGTCAGCGCTGGGAACAGCACGACAGGTGCGCCGTTGACCTCGACGGTAGGGCCTGGCACCGCAGGTGCATTGAGCACCAGCAGTTTGCTGCCGGTGACGATAACGCCGCCATCGGCCGACACCGAGATATGGCTGGCCCCTTGCAAGCCGTTCTGCGAGGAGTCGAGCTTCTCCAGGGTAATGGCCGAGTAGTACGCCACCGAGCCGTCGGCACGGATGACGAACAGGGCCTTGCCGTCGCTGGAGACGGCGATGTCTTCGACCGTCGGGGTGTCGTTGAGGGTGCCCTGGTGGGTGAGGGCGCCGGTGGCGGGGTCGAGACGGAAGGCGTCGATCTGCTGCGGGTGGTCATGGATGATGGTGGTTACCGGCGTGCCATCCCCGCCACCGCCTTCAGTCGTGGTGGTGCGGCTGTTGGCGATGATAATGGTACGGCCATCGGCGCTGACGGCGATGTGCTGAACGCGGTCCAGGGTGATGGTCTTGCCGGTGGCGTCGGTTTCGCCTGAGTGGATATGGCCCAGTGAGCTGAGGCCACCGTTGGCATCACGCTTGTAGACGAGCAGGGTCGAGCCATTGCTGGGGTGCGTGACGACGAACACCAGCTCGCCTCTGACGACGATTTCCTGTGGATCCCACAGGTAAGGCGCGCTGGTCATGGAGCCTTCGAGGGTGGTGGCCAGGCTGATTGCACCCGTTACCGGGTCGCGGTTGTACACGTACAGGTTGGTGGTGTGGATCAGGTACAGGTTCTTGCCATCGTCGGACAGGGCGAGGCCCTTGATATTCCACAGCGACTCGGAGAATGAACCCTGCACCTGCAAGGTGCCGTCGGTGCCGATAGTGAACCAGGCGATGGTGTTGGCGTTGCCGTCGACCTTCAGCACGTACAGGCTGTTGCCGTCGGCGCTGAGTTGCAGGCTTACGACCTCCTGTTGGCCTGGGAGGGTTTGCACATGGGTCAGTTCGCCCGTTTCGGTATTGCGGCTGAACAGCGCGATGTTGCCTTGGCTGTCGGCCACGTAGACGCGGCTGCCATCGCTGGACACCACGCTGGTGGTGGGTGTCGAAAGGCCGGGAATGTTGGTCAGGTCTTGCAGGCGTTCGAGGTCGCCCAGCGACAGGATCGGGTCATCGTTGATGGCTGGCGCGTCGTTGACGGCGGTAATCGCGATGTTCAGGTCTTGCGCGGTTGACGCCAGGCCGCGCTGGTCGGCCAGCTTGATGCTCACCTCGACCCTGGCGGGCGGTGCGTCGCTGCTGTTGGCGTAGGTGACCTGGCGCAGCGTGTTCTGTACGTCGGCCGTGGTCGGGATGGCGCTGTGGGCATCGGTGAAGGTAATGGTCATCACGCCATCGGCAACGGTTACGCTGCCGATCACCTTGCCATCCTTTTGCAGGGCGTTGCCCGCCAGGGTCAGGCCGTTGCCGGCCTTGAAGCCCAGGCTGTCGGCGGAACTCTTGCCGTCACCCAAGGTGATGGTGAGCGTGGCGCCATCGTAGTTGCCGGCACCGCCATTGAAACGGTCCAGTTGAGTATCGCCAATGCTTGCGCCCGGCGCGATCAGCACCGGTTCCTGCTGCTCGGTGTAGGGTACGGAGCCTGAAATACCGCCCAGCGTGGGTGGCGTGTTGGGCTCAGTGGCGGCGGTAAGGTTCACCACGGCACTTCGCTGTACCACGGTGGTGTCGTTTTCGCGCCAGTCGGCCACGCTTTCCACGATGCTCAGGCTGATGTTGCGTTGACCGCTGCTCTCATTGCCGGTGTGGCCGTAGCTGAGGCTGTCGATGACCTCGGTGGTGGCCGCGGCAGAGCGGGCTACGTAGAGCGTGACCGTGGTGGTCCCGGTGCCGGCGTTGTAGCTGACCATGTACTGGATAGCGCTTCGGCCGACGAATACGCTGCCGTCGATGCTCCGGGCAAGGTCGACCCTGCCGCCGTCCACACCCAGCACGTCGCCTGCGGTTACGCCGGTAATGGTGACGATGACCCGGTGAATGTTCTGGCCCGCCTCGACGGTGTCGATGGTGGTGTTCTCGAACAGTGGCACCCGCTCGCCTTCGGCATTGAAGGTTGGGGTCAGTGCGGTGGTGTCGATGATGGCGGTGTCGTTCACGCCCACCAGGTTGACCTCGAGGGTGCGCTCGTCACTGAAGCCGCTGCCATCGTTGAATGTCAGGTTGAAGGTGGCTTTGCTACCCCCGGCGGTAGGGTCGTCGCTGGCGTTGCGGTAGGCGATGCCGCGCAGCACGTTCTGCGCGTCGGCACGGCTGACGTCGCTGGTGAAGGTCACGGTCAGCGTGCCGTTGGCCGAGGCCAGGGTGGCAAGGCTCATGTTGCCAAGCCAGATGGCGCCGTTCCTGAACTGCAGGCCGCTGCCGTCGAGGAAGTCGAATACGTCATCGGCATTGGCCTGGCCGTCACGGCTTATCACGATGGATGAGCCTTTGTAGTTACCGGCGCCGTTGTTCAGCGCATCCAGTTGCGGGTCGGACAGGGTACCGCCAGGCAGCAGCGCGACGACCTGGTTCAGGGTGGCGGTTTGGGCCGAGCTCACCCCACCCTCGTTGATGCTGACCGAGAAGCTCATTTGCTTGGCCGGCTCGCCAGACAGGTTGTCGTAGGCGATCTGACTCAGGATGTTCTCGGCCTGGGTTTGCGTGGCCTCGCGGGTGAAGGTCAGGGTCAGCGTGCCATTGGCCTGAACGAAGTCGGCGATCACCGTGGTGCCATTCAGAATCTGGCCGTTGACCAGCCTCAGGGCGTTATCTTCCAGGAAGGTGAAGCGATCGGTGCCCTGGGCCCCGCCAGTGCGTTCGATCACGATGCTCGCACCGGCAGTCAATGCGGCGCTGTAGCTGGCGTCCGGAAGCAGGACCGAAGCGTCTGCCGCCTCTACATAGCTCACGCTGGCGGGCTTGAGGTCGAGTACCAGCAGCCCCTCGTTCCAGGAGAACGAACCCGTCACGTAGAGCTGCGTGCCATCGGTGCTGAAGTTGGCGCCACGCAGCTCGGTGCCGTTATCGGCAAGGCGGGTGAGTGCACGTGCGGCGCCCAGCGAGCCGTCGCTGGCACGGGCATGCAGCGTCACCTGTTTTCCGCCGACGACGACCAGGAATTGGCTGTCTGGGCTGACGAGCAGTTGCTTGATCGGCCTCTGCACGTCAACCACGTTGCCGCTGAGGGTCAACTCGCCGCTTGCCGATATCGACAGGCTGCGCAGGCTTTCATCGTTGTCGATGAGGTACAGCGACCTGCCGTCTGCGGACAGCGCCAGGCGGCTGACGTAATGCTCCTGCCCATTGCCTTGCACATCAGGGCCGCGGGTGAGGGCGCCGTCACTGCCGACCCTGAACACGCTGAGCAGGGTATTGCCGCCGGTGGTGGCGACATACAGGAAGCTGCCGTCGGCAGACATTTGCAGGTCGGTGAAGCTGCTGTCGCCCGGTGGCGCGAAGGTACTGCCGGCTACCCAGCCGTCGGCGCCGCGCTGCAACACGGTCACGCCGCTGGAGCTGCTGACGTAGGCGGTGTTTTCGCTGATGTACAGGTCGTTGACCAAGCCGAGGTCTGCACCGATCGCGCCGAGGGCGGTGAGGGCACCGGTTTCGCTGTCGCGGGCGAACAGGGCGATCCCTTTGTCGGTGATGGCGTACAGCGTAGTACCGTCAGCCGATACCCCCAGGCCGCTGGCGCTGAGCAGGCCGTTCTGGTCGTTCGAGTCGAGGCTCGACAGCAGTTGCAGCGTACCGTCCGCGCCACGCTGGAAGACGTGGAGGGTGCTGATCGGTACGTCGGCGAGGGCGTCCGAGTTCCACACGGTAGTGGTACGCACCACATACACCTTGTCGCCTACCTGGATGACGCTCTTGGTACCGTCGTACGGGCTTGGGTAGTCGCTGGAACTGATGATTTTGGCCACTTCGCCTGCGCCGACTTCGGCGCCCAGGGTCGGGCTTTGGTTAACCGTCACTTGTAGGGTATTGCTGATCTGCAACTGAGCGGTGTCCTGGCCACCGTTGGCGCTCCCGCCGTTGTCCTTGATGCTGGTCAGGGTGACGGTGCGCTCGCCCGTGGTGCCGGTGGCCTTGTCGAGGTTGGCATAGCCCAGCCCGCTGACCAGGGCGCTGGCTTGGGCGCCTGTCAGCCCGGCAGCGCTGGACAACGTCACCGTGGCCGCACCGGTGGTGGCATCGAGGGTCACGGTCCAGGCATGGCCACCGCGGGTGGTGCCGCTACCCGCGACCAAGGCAATGCTGCTGCCGTCGATACGCAGGGTTTCGTTGGCGCCATCCTTGAGGCCGGAGACGGTGAAGGTGAGGCCGTTGATCAGCTGGCCTTGCTCGGTGGTGGTGATGGCTGCACCGCTGAACAGTGTCACAGCGGCGCGCCCGGCATCCTGGCTGAGGTTGGGACGTGGCGTGGCGCTGGCCTGCGGGGCGTCGTTGATCTGGGTGACGGCCAGGGCCAGGGTGATGCTGTCGGTGCCGCTGGTGAACTGGTCTTTCACGCCCAGGGTGAGGCGGATGCTGGCGCCGGGGTCGGCGCTTGCGTTGGTGTAGGTGATCTGGCGCAGAACGGCGTTGGCGGTGGCGGTGCTGACGTCGGCGGTGAAGACGATGGTCAGCTTGCCGTCGACGTTGCTCAGGCTGGCGATCTTCTGGCCATCGAGGCGGACTTCCTCGCCAACCAAGCTCAGGCCGTTGCTTGCGCTGAGGCCGAAGCTGTCGTCGGTATTGGCACGGCCTTCGCGTTGCAGGGTGAGGGTGGCGCCGTTGTAGTTGCCGGTGCCGTTGGCCTGGGCGTCGAACTCGGTGTCGGAGAGGGTCAGGCCACTGGCTGGGGTAGTGGTTTGTTTCTCGGTATAGGGCACGGATATCGCGTCTTCGACGGCGATATGGCCTAGCCCCTTGAAGTTGTAGAAAGACCCGACGTAGACCGACGAACCGTCAGGGGCTATTGCGATCCGTAGGGCACGGTAGTCGCCGTTGGCACCGTTGTACCCCACGGTCTTGACCAGCGTTGGCTTGCCATCGCTGCCGATGCTGTAGATGTGCAGCGCTCCGGTGTTGTTGCCTGCGTAAAGCGTTTTTCCATCGTCAGACAGTTGCAGCCCCCAGACCTGGCTGGCGGAAAGAGCGCTGGGCGTGGTGAGCGTTTTTGCCCTGGTGTCGTAATGGAAGGTCAGGATGCTTCCGGGGGAACCGGTCGAAATGTAGACATAGCCGTCGTCGGAAACCGCGATGGTGCGGACAAAGTTGCCGATATTGCCGGTGTGGCTGGCAACCCTGACCAGTTGCCCATCGGCATTGCGCTCATAAATGACCAGTGAGTTGGTACCGGTTACGAACACGCGGCTCTGGGCGTCTATCGCAATGGCGTAGCCGGTGCCGCCGAAAGTTTGGTCGGTGAAAGTCTCTGCTGTGCCTAGGGTGCCATCCGCGCCGATCGCGTAGGCATAAAGCGTATTGCCTGCGACCGCGTAGATATGGCCGTCAGCCGAGGTGGCCAGGTATTTGACCTGCGCATTTCCGAGCGTCACGCTCTCGCCGGTTGCACTGAGTGTGCCGTCGGCATTCACGGTGAATTTACTCAGGACATAGCCTGTCTGGCCTTCTTTTTGGCCAACCAGATACAGGTACTTGCCGTCGGCGGAATAGGCGGCGGAGGCAGAGACGCGCAGACCATCGACCTCAATGCCATTGCCGTTGTTGCCATCGTTGCTGGCGCCTTGCACGAACCGCTGTAGCTGGGTAAGAGCGCCGGTCGCCGGGTCGCGGCTGTAGACGGTGAGCGTGCTGTTTCCGGTTGGATTCAAGGCGTGTTGAGTCGAGTCATTACCCAGTACGATCACGGTTCGACCGTCGTCGGATATTTCAATGCTGTAGACAGAGGCGTTGTAGCCGTTGATACGCCCATCCGAGGTGTGGATCAGCCCACTGGTGCCCGGTGAAACGGAGGGCGGGCGGTTATCGGCCTCCGCCTGGCTGATTACACGAAGTACCACGGTGTGTTGGGCGCTAGCGCCGTGTTCGTCGGTAACGGTCACGACAAGGGCGTAGTCATTGACCGCGCTCGGCGCGCCACTGAGCGTGCGGGTCGCCGGGTCGAAACTCAGGCCCGCTGGCAGCCCACTGACGCTCCAGGTCAGGGTGCTGTCGCTGTATAGGGCGTCGGCATCGCCGAACAGCTCTGCGGGTAACTCTTGGCTGTAGCCAGCGGTGCCGACCACCACGGAAGGCAAGGCGGTGATGGCATCTGCACTGACCACCGGCGCGCGGTTGGCGATCTGTTCGACCTCCAGCACCAACGCCAGCTCGGCGCTCTTGCCGTCACTGTCGGTGGCGATGAGGGTCAGGGTGTGCGTGCCTGTTTGCGTCGTGCTGCCGGAGAGGGTGCGTGTCAACGGGCTGAAGTGCAGGCCGGCGGGCAACCCGCTGATCTGCCAGGTCAGCTTGCCACCGTCGGCGTCGGTGAACAGGCCGGCAGGCAGAGTAATTTCATAGGCTGTTTCGCTGGTGGCCTTGGGCGGACGATAGCCATCGGCATTACCGCGTGGGGCGCTATTGGCCCATAGCTGCAACACCTCGGTGTTGCTGGCCAACAGTCCATCGCTGCCCTGCAGGGTCAGGCTGACGAAACTGCCAGCGGTGAGGCTGGCGGCACTGCTGTAGGTGACTTGGTGCAGTATCTGGTTGGCAACGGCCTTGCTCGTGTCGCCAGTGAAACGAACGGTGAGCTTGCCATCGCCTGCCACGCTGAACGTGGCGATGACGTTGCCGTTCAGGCTGATCGAGGTGCCAGACAGCGCCAGCCCGTTTTCATTGGCGAAGCCAAAACTTCCACTCGAAACACTGGCAGCGAGGGTGAAGTTGGCACCGTTGTAGTTACCGTTGCCATTGGCGAGGGCGTCGAAGTTGCTGTCCTTGAGGGTGATGCCAGAGGCGACTTTCGTGGCTTCGCCAATGTTCAGGGTCTGCACGGCGCTGTAGCGGGTGACGCCTTCGCTGGCTGACACCAATACAGAGCGGCCATCGGCGGAAAGCGCGATGTCGCGGATATCGGTTTGGGTGGCGATGCTGCTCAAAAGGTTCAGGGTGCCATTGGCGGCGACCTTGTAAACCATCACACCGCCATCGCGGCTGCTGGCATAGAGCAGGCTGCCGTCACTGTTCAGGGCAATGTCGCTGACACGAGGCAAGGACTGTGTTGCTACCAGCGAAAGCTCATTGCCCGTGGCGTAGACGTCGATGGTGCCGTTGCCTGGGTGAGCGATGTAGAGGTAGCGACCATCCTGGGACACCGTCAGGCTGTAGTCGACCGCGGCGAAGCCGGCGGCGCTGCTGTTGAGGCTGGCCACTTTGGTAAGGGTGCCATTGTCGTTGCGCTGGTAGCTGATCAGCACATGGGCGGTGCCCGAATAAATCACATAGACATGGTTGCCGGAGACGGTGATCGAACCGTTTCGGCTGTTGCTCCCGCCTTCACCCTCGGCACGGGCCAGCAACGTGATGCCGCCGGTTGCGACATCACGGCTGAAGATGGCGACATCGTTGCTGGACGTGCCGACGTACAGGTAGCTGCCGTCTTGCGAAAGCGCCAACCCGCCGGTCGTGCCGCCATTGCTGCTGTTGACCGTGGCGGCATGCTCGATTGCACCGCCGTTGACGTTGAGCACGTAGATGTAATCAGGGTTGTATTCAAACTGGCCGGCGCCCAGGGTATCGATCAGGTAAATCGAGCGGCCATCGGCGCTGATGACCATTTCGGTGGCCGTGTTCATCCCCTCGACGGTGAGGGTTGCGACCAGCGTCAGGCGGCCACTGCTGTCCACCGAGAATGAAGTGATGGCGCCGCTGCCCGCCACGTAGGCGTACTTGCCATCGCTGGAATAAACCACCTCGGTCGCGCCGCCAATGCCCAGTTGCTCGGGGCTGAACGACTCACGGGGTGTGAGCGACTGGTCGTTGACCAGCACCGGTGCGGCATTGATCCGGTTGTCCAGGGTAACGGTCGCGCTGATGTCCAGCCTGGTGCTCTCACCTGTGTCGCTGAGGCTTTGCAGCGTGATGTGGCGATCGCCGGCTTCGACCGTGGTGTCCCGGGCCTGGTACTGCAAGCTGTCGATCAGGGTTTCGATCTGCTCGGGCGTGACAGCGCTTGAGGTCCCTTCGAAGTTCAGGCGGATAGTTGTCGTCGCGCCGCTGACCTCGACGGTGTAGCGATAGCCGTTGGCGTTCGTGAAGCCCGACTGGTTTTCCAGGGCGAGCAGCTGGCCATCGACGTGCAGCCCTTGGTTGGCGCCGCTGGTGTCGAGGGTGACGACGAGCTCCTTGACCTCTTCATTGTCGGCGGCCAGGGTAACGTCGACGTTCTTGAACAGGTCCACCGGCGGAAAACTGTCGGTGCTGCCGGTAATGGTGATTACGCTGTTCTGCGGCGTCGCCTTGACCCCGGGCGCCTCGGCGGTCGCATCAACCTGGGCAGCCACGTCCGCGGCGGTGGCCACTGCAGCGGCATCCAGAAGGATGCGCGGCTCCAGAGCCAGAGCCCGGAAATAGCGTTGCGAGTGCTTGCGTGTGGTCATGGCAGTCTTCCAGGACAAGGGGCGGTGAAAATGAAAGAGTGGGATGAGAGTCGGGGCTACTCGACCAGCCGGACGTAGGAGCCTTGCCTGCGTATCTCTTCGAGAATCTTGTCGAGGCGATCCTGTATGCCGCCTTCGGCGGTCGTGAAGTCGAAGCCGGGCAGGTAGGTGATGTCGCCCGCCTGTTCGGCGCAGCGGGCCAGGCCGGGGCCGGCAAGGCGGCGGAACTCGGAGGCGCCGTTGATCAGCGTGCCTTCGGCGCCCAGGTCGTTGTTCTCGATTTCGTCCTGGCCGATCGCGATCATGAAGAAGCGCAGCTTGCGTTGGCGAAAGCTGTCGCACAGCCGGGCGAAGCGCTGTGTTCTCAAACTCTGGTTTTCGCCGTCAGTGCCAGCCTCGCCATCGATGGCCTGGGCCGTCTCGGCGTTGTAGGAATCGCTGTCGAACCAGCGCTGGCCGGTGGTGTTGACCAGCATGACGATGGCCTTGTAACTGTCGCCGCCATCGTCCTTGAAGTCCTTGGGCAGCTCGTCCGGCAGATCCCAACCGCTGCTGCCCCGGAAGGCTGGAGCCAGCGCCATGGCGCTCCAGCCCATGGCAATGGCGTAATTGACATTGAAACGCGTGGACATCTGATCGAGGCGCTCTTCGATCTTGTCGAGGTCATTGCTCAGTGGCAGCAGGGGGGCCGAGGGGCAGCCTTTGTCGGCGACCATCCAGCGGGTATCGTTGGTGCCGGTGGCTTGGCCATCCAGCGGCGGAGGGCCGATCCAGCTGATTGGCGTGGCGCCGGGGCTGCCGTTTTCTGGCAGGTCATCGCGATAGTAGATACGGAATTGTCCACTGGGCGCGCGATCCCAGAAGTAGTTCTGCCCACGGCCCAGGCCGCGGTACATGCACAGCAGATTGGCGCGGCGATCCGGAATGCGGCGATCCTGCAGACCCGCGTAGCCAGTGCGGAACAGTGTGGTCAGTTCCACCGGGCGCAGGGCGCCGGTCATTGCCCAACCGTTCAGGCGTCGCGCATGGTTGGCGCTGGGGCCAGGTGGGGTTCGTGACGTCGGGTTGGTGTAATCCGGCGAGACGTTGACCGCCTGGCTGTAAGGCACCAGTGCCAGCCAGGCATCGTCGCGCCCCTCTACCAGCTTTCGGGCGAAGCGCATGCTCTGGCGACGCAGTACGCGCAGATTGCTTTCGTTTTCCGAGCCCGTGTTGGGTAAGGCCAGCGCGACCTCCAGGCCGCTGGGTTGCACCTCGACGGTGGAGTGCACGCGGATCTCTTCCACCTCGCCACCGAGCAGTTCCGGACTGGCCTCGAAGACCACCTCGACTCTGTAGCGCGTGCGTTGCTGGTCATCGGTTTGCTGGCTCAGCACGATGGCCTCGCTGCTGATCTGTTCGCCCAGAGCGCTGTCCATGCCGAGGTTGTTGAGTACGTAGCCCTCGGCCAGCAGCTGCAGCTTTTCCAGGGGTTGCTCACCATTGAGCAGACGCTCGTTACCCACCGCCATCGCCGCAGCATCGGTCGCGCGTTTGATCTGGCTGGCGCTGTTGGTCATGCGGCTGGTGTCCAGCGCATAGGCGGTGGCCAGCAGCGCGCCGCCGATGGCCAGCACCATGAAGGGCGCGACGCTGCCACGCTGCTGCGTGCGGCGCATCATGGGCGGCGATCCTCACGCAGAGTGCAGCTGAGGATGAGAGGGCAGTTGAGGCAGAGGTGGGCGGCTGTCATGGAGGGTAGGCGAGCGATCCGTGGGCGATGCTGGTGGGAGGTGCCAGAATGGGTATAAAGATAAGAATAATTCCCAATATCAGGCAATCGCCGCTTCATTAAGAATGCTTAATGAGCGCTGTGCAGTGGGACTGCAGGCCCGTGCGTCAGGAGGTCGAATGAGGTCGTTCGAAGGTGATGCAGGGGCTCAGTGGCTTTCCAGCTCTGCGTGAACGACCTGCTGCGGGCGTTGTGGCTCCGTACGTGACCACAGCCACAGTGCCCCGCATGACATGCCGCCACCGGCAGTCAGCAGTAGCCATAGCGGCGGTTGATGCCAGAGCAGCACGGCCAGACACAGCAGCATGCTCAGGCTCGCTGCCCATTTGGTTCTGCGTGCCACCACCCCGACCTGCCAGTCGCGCAGCAGGGCACCGAACAGGCGGTGTTGCAGCAGCCAGCGATGCAGTCGAGGCGAGCCCTTGGCAGACGCCCAGGCGGCCAGCAGCACGAACTCGGTGGCTGGCAGGCCGGGGAGGAGTACGCCGAGAATCGCACAGCTCAGGCTTAGGTAAGCGAGCAGCAGATAGGCCATGCGTTTGATGCGACTCATCGGCGGCTGCCGGCTGGCGTCGGAAGCATCCCGGGAGGTGTTGGCGGTCATGGCGAGAATCCGTTCTGGAGAGCGCGCAGTTAAAGAGACGTGCCGCTGGCCATCAAGTTAAGAGGGCTTCATGTTTGCGGTGGGGGCGTCTCAGTCCTGATAATCCACGCCGACTTCCTCGCTCAGCAGCCGGTCCAGTGCGACTTCGCTGTAGACCATTCGCCCAAAGGCGATGGCCTGCATGTCCTTGTCCAGCAGCAGGCCATTGCTCAGTGCCAGGTTGTCACTGTTGCGACAGAGCTGCACGACCAGTATCGACGCGCTGCTGGCCGCGGTCTCTTCGCTTTCTGCCGCTGTCCGTTCTATCTCCTCGGGGAGTTCGCCCGTGTAGCGCTCGCCTTCCGAGTTCTCGGCGCACAGCCCTTCGAGATTGCCCCGTCGCAGTGGGCGCCAGGTCATGCTGCGGTCGAGGTTCACCTTGCTGATCAACAGTTCGTAATCGCCCAGGATATCCGGCGCAGCGACCTGATCGATAAGTGCCTGCAGGCCGTCCTGATCAAGACGGTTCTGCATGGCCAGCGTGCTGGCGATGCCATGGGCCGATTGTTCGAGGTGGGCGCGAGCCAGGTTGATGTTGTACAGATCGCCGATCAACAGGGCTGCGCCGATCAGCAATGGCAGGCTCAGGGCGCCTTCGACCAGGGCATTGCCGCGCTGACGCTTGAGGCTGTTGCTCATCGTTCTTGCTGCTCCGCTTCACGCTCGCTGGTCAGGTTACCCAGCAGTTGGCGGTACTGATATTGAAAGGCGTCACCCAGGCCGAACAGGGCCGGCAGTGGGGTGATGAAATGCTGGGTCATATCGACGGTGACGCTCAGTACTTGGGGCGAAGCGTCCCCATCATCGAGCTCGGCATTGGGCTGGCCGCCGCCGAACTGGCGCAGGTTGTCGAAGGCCAGCAGCTCGACCTGCAGGTCGCTCTGGTCGAGCAGGCCATAGGAGCCTTCCACCAGGCGGGTCTCGATGGCCTCCTGAAGGGTTTCCGGGCTCTGCTGGTAGAAGGCGCGATCCTGGCGGAAATCCTGTAGCGAGCGCTCCAGCGCCAGGCTGCCGACGCCGATCATCAGCGCGATGCGCGCCAGTTCGAAGATCATCATCACACCGAACAGCAGGACCGGCAGGATCAGCGCGGTCTCCACGGCGGTGACGCCATCCTGCTCGCGCAGCAACGCCTTGGCATTCATGGCTTCAGTCCTGCTCCTTGAGTGCCAGAGGCTGCTGACTGGCGGCCAGCAGTTCGCTTGCCAGCGGCGCGCCACCCTGAATGCGTTCGCGGGCGGCGCGGAAGCCGTCGAGAATCCGCGTGGCGTATTCCTCTTCCAGATTGTCGAGCAGGACCCGTTTCGCGGTGTCGTCATGGCCGGAAATCACATAGGCCAGGGCGAGGTTGAGCTGCAGTGAAATATCGCCTTGGCCGCGTGCGCCGTTGAGCAGGCCAATGGCCCGGCTGCTGTCGCCATTGGCCAGCCAGGACAGTGCCAGATTATTCAGCGCCGGGCTGTAGCCAGGGGCGTTTTGCAGGGCCAGTTCGAATTGTTGGCGCGCCTGATCGTTCTGGCCTTGCAGGTTCATCGCCACGCCCAGGCCGTTAAGGGCCGTGGCATCGTTGGGGCTGGCCTCCAGGGCGCAACGGAAGTCCCGTTCTGCCTGGGTGGCCTGACCCAGTGCCAGGCGTGCGCGCCCCGTGCCGTTGCACAGCGCCAGACGCTGCTCGTTCGGCAAGCGGCTGCTGTCGCTGGCGAGCGCCAGCTGAGCGCGCTGGTACAAGGCCAGGGCTTCCTGCGCAGGTCGCACGGCACTGGCGACGCTGGCGTATTCGAGCAGGTAGCTGCCATCGAGCTGGCCGCGTTCGTCCATGCGCGCATAGACCGCGTGAGCCGCCTGCAGGCGGCCATTGTCACGCAGGGTGTGGGCGAGATGCAGGGCTTCCCTGGCTTCCTTGCCCAGTGCGGGATTGGCGTTCGGCAAGCCGATGCTGGCGCAGCCGCTGAGTGCCAGGACCAGCAGGGCAGGCAGCAGAAGAGGGCGGATCAGGTGCATGGCAGGTCTCGATTCATTGGCTGAGCAGGCGGACGATGCGCACCATGGCCGGTGCACCCATCATCGCCACGATGGGGGGAAGGATCAGGGTCATCAACGGAACGCTGAGTTGGGCAGGCAGCTTGCCGGCGCGCTCTTCGAGCGTGAGGATCAAGGTCTTGCGGCTTTCCTCGGAAATGGTGCGCAGCGCCTGAGACAGCGGCGTGCCGTAGCGTTCGGCCTGGATCAGGGTCGCCACCATGCTCTCGATACCTTTGGCACCCGTGCGTTCGGCGAGATTGAGCAAGGCGCGCGGGCGATCGCTGAGGATCTGCAGCTCGGCATAGGTGTAGCGCAGCTCGTCGGCCAGCTCCGGGGCCGAGAGGGTCAGCTCCTTGGAGACCACCTGCAGCACACGGCCGAGGGGCAGACCGGCTTCGGCACAGATCACCATCAGATCGAGGCCGTCCGGCAGGCTGCGTTCCAGGCGTTCGCCGCGCTGAGCGCTGCGCAGCTTGAGCCAGACTTCCGGCAGGGTGGTACCGACGAACAGCGCGATCAGACCGCCTGCCAGGCCGTTGAGGCCCAGCCGCGAACCAGGTTCGAGCACACCGAACAGCACGATACCGGCCAGCAGCAGACCCAGTGCATATTTGCCGGCCAGCAGCAGGCCCAGCGCTTCGCGGTTGCGCAGGCCGGCCATGGATAGCAGCCGCCGCAGTTTCTGGCGATCCTGGTCGGTGCCGGCGAGCGTTTCACCCACGCGCGCCACCGGCAGCAACAAGGCCTGCAGGCGTGGCGGCAGTTGCATGCCCTGCTGGCGCAGGATGTCGTTGACTTGAGCCGCTCCCAGAGCAGGGCTGCTCCGCTGGCTGCCGGGCAACAGCCGTTCACGCAGTGCCGCCGGTCTCGAGCGCTGGTGCAGGGCGATCAGCAGCAGGCCGATGCCAGCGAGCAGAATGGCCAGGGCGACGCTGGCCAGCGGGTCATCGAGCCAGTTGGTCATGACACCCTCCGAACCATCAGTTGGGTGATCGTCAGACCCAGGGCGACGCTACCGAAGGCGTAGAAGAGCACGATATTGCCGGTCGGGTCGTTGAGCAGGAAGTGAAAGTCCTTTGGCGAATTGAGGTACATGTAGCCCAGCGCGAAGGGCACCAGTGAGGCGACGATCTTTGCCGATGCACGTGCCTCGGAGGTCTTGGCCTGGATCTTCAGGTGCAGTTCCTGGCGGTCGCGCAAAGTGGCGGATAGGCGGTCGAGGGTTTCTCCAAGACGGCCACCGGCTTCCTGGTTGATGATCAGGATCACCGCGAAGAACCGATACTCGTTGAGCGGAATGCGCCGTGCCGAATCCTGCATGGCCTGGCGCAACGGCACGCCGAGGCGCAGCCAGTTGTCGATCAGGGCGAATTCCAGGGCCAGGGGGCCTGTGAGGTTTGGTCCGACCAGCGCGAAGGCATTGCTGACCGGCACCCCGGCACGGGCGGTACGGGTCACCGCGTCGATGGCTTCCGGCAGGCTCATCTTCAGTTCGTGCAGGTGCTTGGCCATGCCGCTGCGGTACCCCAGCAGGGCCAGTACGGCGAAGGCGAACAGGCCCAGCAGCAGGCTGCCGAGCACGGGGAAGGGCGTTTCGCGGCCGAGCAGCACGCCGATCATCAAGCTGGCGAATGCGGTCAGGGTCACGCGCATGCCGAGGTTCTTCTGCCAGCCCAGCACGCTGAGGCCGAGCCAGATACGGGCGATATGCGGGCCGAGCAGGGGCAGGTCGGCGAATGGCGTGCGCTCCATGTCGCGCAGAATGCCGTCTACCGTCGGCAGGCTGCTGTCCTGACGAGCCTGGCCGTCCAGCGTCGCCTTGAGCTTCAACAGGCGCAGGTGCACGGCCTTGTCGCCCTGACCGCGTCGGGACAGGCTGCGGGCCGCGAGCACGGCGAGAATCACGGCGACGAATACCAGCAGGGTCAGCAGGTCGAGTACGGCGTCCATCAGTGCTGGCCTTCGAACAGGTGTGCGTGGGTGCCGTAGAACTGCGGGCGCTGCCCGCTGGCCACGTACTGCCCGACCAGGCGCCCCTGGGCATCGATGCTGCTGGTCTTGAAGGCGAACAATTCCTGAGTCTGGATCACGTCGTTTTCCATGCCGCACACCTCGGTGATGGAGACGATCCGCCGACCGCCGTCACGCATGCGTTCGACCTGCACGATCAGGTTCACGGCACTGGCGATCTGCCGGCGAATGGCTTCCAGTGGGAGCTGCATGCTGGCCATCATCACCATGTTTTCCATACGCATGATGGCGTCGCGTGGGGTGTTGGCGTGCACCGTGCAGAGCGAACCGTCGTGGCCGGTGTTCATTGCCTGCAGCATGTCGAAGCTCTCACCGCCGCGCACCTCGCCGAGAATGATGCGGTCCGGGCGCATGCGCAGGGCGTTGCGTACCAGATCGCGCTGGTCGACCTTGCCGGTGCCTTCGGCGCTGACCGGGCGGGTCTCCAGGCGCACCACGTGAATCTGTTGCAGCTGCAGTTCCGCGGCGTCTTCGATGGTGATGATGCGGTCATCGAAGCTGATCTTCTGCGACAGAGCGTTGAGCAGCGTGGTCTTGCCCGCGCCGGTGCCGCCAGACACGATGATGTTGAGCTTGGCGACCATCGCCCGGCGCAACACCTCGACCATCTCCATGGACAGCGCGCCGCGTTCGGCGAGGATCTCCAGCGACATGTTGCGCCGCATGAACTTGCGGATCGAAATGGTCGTGCCGTCGATCGCCAGTGGGTAGGTGATGACGTTGACCCGGCTGCCGTCGGCCAGGCGCGCATCGACCATCGGATGGCTTTCGTCGATGCGCCTGCCCACGGCGGCAGCGATGCGCTGGGCGGTATTGAAGACGTGTTCCTCGTCGACGAAAGTGATCGACGACAGTTCCAGTTTGCCGAAGCGCTCGACGAACACCTGGCCGGCGCCGTTGACCAGAATATCGTTCACCGAGTCGTCTGCCAGCAGCGGCTCGATGGGCCCGATACCGACCATCTCGTTGAGCATTTCCTCGCCGATGGCTTCCTCTTCCTGGCGCGACAGCTGCAGGCGATTGTCGTCGCAGATGCGGCGGATCATCGACTCGATCTGCCCGCGCAACTTGTCGCGCCCCATGGCCGCCGCCTTGAGGGGGTCGATCTGGTCGTAGAGGTAGCCGCGAATCAGCTTGCGATTCTGTGCTCCGAGGCTATCGGTGGGGCGTGCCTGTGCAGTGCGCTGCACGCTGGTGGCGCGCACGTCCTGGGTTGCTTCGGGGGTCGCTTGCGGCGCAGTGGTCTTGCGCGCTTCGCGGCTGCGGGTGGGATGGCGGATAAGCATCGACGGTATCCTCTCAGGCCGCAGGGCGCTGACGGTTCAAGACCTGGCGCAGGCGTGCCAGCAGGCTGCCCGAGACGCTGGCAGCGCGTTTCGGTGAATGACCGGTGGCGAGGTCGGCCAGGTCCAGCAGCGCATCCTTGAACCCGGCTGCATCGTCCAGCCTCAGTGGCCCGCTCAGCAGGCTGCCGGCCAGAGCGCCAGCGGCATGGGGCAGCAGCAGGTCGATGGGGCGCTCGATGAACGCCTCGAACTGCTCTCGTTCGACGACCGCCGAGGCATGGCCGCGAGCGGCGTTGGCGACCACCAGCAATTGCTGGCCGTCGCTCTCGTCACCGATTTCGCGCAGCAGGCGATGCAGGTTGCGAGCGTCCTGTACGCTCAGGTCGGTGATGACGATGCGCGTCTGGGCGTGGGCCAGCACATCGAGGCTGCCTGGCGGCTGGCTGGCCGGCAGATCCCAGATCACCTGGTTGAACAGACGGCAGAGGTTGCCGCCGAGGTTCAGCAGGTGCTCGCGGTCGAGCGCGGCATCGGCACGCAGCACGGGTGTCTGGGCCAACAGGTGCAGGCGCTCGTTGATTTGTCCCATGGCCCGTTGCAGCAGGCGGGTGTCGATCTCGCTGCTGGACAGCGCGCCGGCCAGGCCGGCCTCGCCGTCATAGCCGAGCAGCAGATTCTGATCGCCGTTGCTGCGGTCGAAGTCGACGATCGCAGTGGCCGTGTGGCGTTGTTGCGACAACAGCAAGCCGAGGCCGGCGGCCACCGTGCTGGTGCCGCAGCCGCCGGATGCGCCGGTGACGGCGATGGTACGACCACTGCGCACACCATGCGGGTCGCTGTGGCCGAGGGTGCGGGCGCGGTTCAGGGTCGCGGCGAGCAGATCCAGCGGCACCGGCTTGACCAGGTAATCGAACACGCCGCCGTGCAGCAGGCTGCGGTACAGGTCGACGTCCTGCTTGCTGCCCAGGGCGACGATATGGCAGGCGGGGTCGCAGACTTCGGCCAGTTCGGCCAGTGACTGCAGGGGCAGCGGATCGTCATCCAGATCGACGACGAGAAGCTCCGGTGACGGGTTGCCGCGACTCCAGGCGATGGCGGCGGCCAGGCCTCCGGTACGCGCCTGTTCGGCGCCGAGGCCGAGGCGGGCGAGGCGTTCGCCGTAATGCCCGGCCTGTTCGCTGTCGACGGCGAACAGCATGAGATTCGCCGTGGCTTGGCTGTGGATCGAGGTGTCGTTCATGTCGCGATTCTCTCTGCGCCGGGCCCGGGGGCTCAGTCTTCCTGGAAGTCGATGTCGAGCAGTTCACGGATCTCGTCGTCGTGGTAACGGCCAACCGCATTCACGGCAGCCATGCCGTCGCCGGCATCCAGCGCCTGAGGACGCATCAGGTCACGTGGGTCCGAGACCATGCGGGCGAGGTTGGCGCGGGTGGCGCAGCCCAGCGGGCCAACGGCCTCGTAGGGTTTGACCGTCCAGGCTTTCTGGTTGGCGATGCTGCAGTCCGGCACTGTCACGACCAGGGCTTCGGAGACCACCTGCAGATCCCAGTCACCACCATTGGCCGCTTCCAGGCGCGACGGCATGACGATCACCTGCTGCGCGGGCGCGCCCTGTTCGCGCAGTACGCTGGCCAGCCGCTGAGCCAGGCGCTCGCCGCTCGGGGTATAGGGCTGCAGGGTCAGCGTCTGCTGTGACAGCCGGCCCTGGGCGCGCAGGAGGGTGTTGAGGTTGTCCAGTGACTCGGCCGTGAAGCTGCCGTTGCCACTGGCCTGCAGTGAGGCGACCAGCGCGGAGGGGGCGACGCTGGCCTGTGGCGCGGTTTCGTACGGGGCCAGACGTTGTTCGCGCAGTTGGTTGATGTGCCGGTCACAGCCGGAGACCAGCAGTGAAACTGCCAGCAGCGGCAGCAGCGATCGAATGGGCATGGTAACGCTCCTCAGAACAGATAGCCGGCGGTGGCCTGGGCAGGTAGCTGGGCATCCAGCGCACGAATGCCGCGGCCAGGTGTTTGCAGATCGCCGGGAGCGGTGGGCTCGACCACATAGGCGGTGGCGATGATCACCAGTTCGGTGTCTTCCTGGGTGTTGGTTTCGGTCTCGAACAGGCGGCCGAGGCCGGGAATGCTCTTCAGCCCGGGCACGCCATTGATCTGTTGCGCGAGGTTGCTGCGCAGCATGCCGGCGAGGGCGAAACTCTGGCCGCTGGCCAGTTCCACCGTGGTATCGGCGCGGCGCACCTTGAAGGCCGGGATGGTGAAACCGTCCAGCTCCACCGCGCCGTCGTTGGACAGGTCGCTGACCTCGGGTGCCACGTGCAGGCTGATGCGTTTGGGCGACAGCAGGGTTGGCGTCATGCGCATGATCACGCCGTACTGTTTGTAATCGATGTTCACGCTGTTGTTGACGAAGGTCACGATCGGCACCTCGCCACCGGCAGCGAAACCGGCGGTTTCGCCGGACATCGCGGTCAGGTTCGGCTCGGCCAGCACCGTAGCCAGGCCGTCTTCGGAAAGAGCGGTGAGCAGGCCGGCCACGGTGGTCGAGCCGTTGCGGTGGAAGCCGCCGGCCACCGCGTTGGTGGCCGTGCCGCCGCTGAAGGCGCCAGTGGTCGCGTCGAACAGCGACGCGCCGTTGCGCAGGAAGTAGTTGCCGTCTTTCAGCGCGACGTCCCAGTTCAGCCCCAGCGAAGTGCTCAGGCTGCGAGAGACTTCGACGATGCGCACGCTGATGTTGACCTGGGCGGAGAGCTCGACCTTTAGCTGGTTGATCACTCTGGGTGCGGGTGTCTGCCCCTGCTGACCGCCCTGCGGTGCACGGGCATTGCCGCCCGCGCTGCTGGATGCTGCGCCGAGGTTGGCCTCCACGCTGTCCATCACCTGCTTGGCCTGCTGCGGGGTACGTACGCTGCCGCGTACGATCAGACTGCTGCCGGACGGCAGAAACTCGACCTTGGCGCCGGGAATCTCGTGGGCGATCTGGTCGCCCAGGCGGCCGAGTGCTGCCATATCCTGGCTGGCTACCAGGCGGATGGCGGAAATCACTTCATCGTTGCCATCCAGCGCGTAGAGCGTGGTGGTACCGGGGGCCTTGGCGAACACGAAGACGCTACCCGGCGTCGGCACCTGATAGCTGGCGATTTCGGGGTTGGCCACCATCACGGTGGCGGCGGCGCGTGGCAGTTGCAGCAGGCGGCCCTGGTTGAGCATCAGTTGCACGGTTTCGGTTTCGTCGACCTGCACAAGTTGCTTGCGCACCGGGCGTGGAGCAGGTTTTGGCGTGGGGCTTGCCGCCTCGGCGGGGCTGGCCATGCCATTCTGCGCGTAGTACTCGCGGGCGAACTGCAGATCCAGATCCGGGTTGTAATCGGCCGGCTCTGCGACCGGCAGATCGAGTTCTTCCTGTGTTTGCGCTTGTGCGAACCCGGAGGCGAGACTGCCGGCGGCGAGCAAACAGGTCAGGGACAGGGCGAGAGGGGTATACGCGAACTTCATTCTCGGTATCTCGGTTGGCCGGCTCACCGGGAGCCAAATTGCACGGCGGTGGCTGCATCGCCACGGAAGGTCTGCACGTTCGGTGTAGAGGTTTGCGCCGACGCCTTGTAGACGCTGGTGGTTTGGGCCAGCGTGGTGACCCGGTCAGTGCCTGGCTTGGCCTGCCCGTCGCTGGCTTCCAGGCTGCTGCGCAGAACCAGTTGCAAGGTGCCGATCTGGCTGGCCAGGGCCAGGCGTTCGGCATACACGGGCGGGACTTCCAGGGTGACGATTTCCGGGTAGGAGTCAGGGTAGGCGTCCGGGCCCTTTTTCTGAGCCTTGGCGTCCGCCGCCGGCATCGGCTGCAGCGGGCTGCGCACGCGGTTGTTGATCGACAGCACGCGCACGTCCTGCAGCAGGGTCTGTGCTGCCAGGCGCGGCGTCTGCTGAGCGTCGCCCTGGGCTTGTTCCTGATCGCGCTGCAGGTTGACCAGCACATCGACGCGGTCGCCCAGGCTGAGCATGCTGTACAGGCTGGCACTGTTGCTGGTCGGTACGGCGATGGCACGCATCCCTGGCTTGACCACGGTCGCGATGAAGCCGGGTTCGTTGGCCTTGACCACCAGGTTGCTGGTCAGCGCGGCACCGGCGGCAATCGGCTGGCGCACGCTGGCACCGGTCAGCAGGCGGCTTTCTTCACCCCCCTCGACGAAATACAGGCGATCGTCATGGGCCGTATCGCTGGCTTGCCAGCGCAGCGCCGACGGGTCGATGAAATCCCCTGGGCGCAGGTCACGGCTGGCGACCAGAATTGCCGGGTGGCTGGGCTTGGGCTGCTCCACGGGCTTGCTCTCGACCACTTGTGGAGGGGGCGGTGGTGGGGTGAGCAGTACGCGAGCCAGCAGCGCAGCGCTACCGGCAACCAGCAGGGTGCCGGCCAGAAGAAGGACGGAAGGGGTTTTCATGGTTGAACCGTGCACTCAGTAGTGAATGGGGCCTAACAGCGTGTAGAGGGCACCCGCCGCGATAGCCAGGCCGTACGGGATTCCGGCAGGCCTGTCGTCGGTCAGTACCGTTGGCGTAGGTATCTGCAGGGATGGACAGTTGGCGCCGAGACGTTGCCAGGCCTGCGCCAGTGCGGTCTCCAGCGTCGCGAGCAAGGGCAGGGCCAGTGCCAACAGGCCACCGGCCAATGCGGTGACGATGAGGAAGGTCACTTGATTGCCCTGTCCCATCCACAGGCAGATGACTGCCATCAGCTTGACGTCCCCCGCACCGACTCGACCGAGACAGAACAGGCCGTAGCCCACCAGCATCACCAGCGTGGCACCCAGCAGGTTGCGGGCGATGCGCTCCAGCAGTTCGCCGCCGCTCAGGTCGCCCCAGGGGCCGAAACCGAACGGCGCGCAGACCGGCAATATCAGCCACAGTGCCAGCAACACCAGAATCAGCAGGTTGTGTATGCGCCGGTAGAGCAGGTCCGAGGCGCAGACGAAAGCCAGCGCCGGCAGCAGGACCAAAAGGCTGAAGGTATCCGTGTCCATGGGGTGCTCCAGCCTGGATGCTTACTTGCTGCTGCCGGGATTGTTGGTATTGGTGATCTGGTCGGCGATCGACGAGAAACGCTCCTTGAGAGCGGTGACGAACACACCGTCCGAGCCGAAGATCACGCCAATGGCTGCGGCCATGGCGGCGGCGAGAATGCCGTATTCGATGGCGGTCACACCGCTTTCATCGGCCAGGAATTTCTTCAGTTGGTTGGCCATGGGCACAACTCCTTGGATGCATTTGGAGGGTGATTAATAGAGAGTGATATTAGGATTCATTATCAATTGAGCTTCAAGCGGCGCTTCATTAAGAATGCTTAAGGAAGGTTGCCGGGCGGCTGCACTCAGGCGATCGAGGCGTGTTTCGCGGGGTCTGTCACTGCGTTGTCGGGCACCGGTCTGGCGGCGGCCTTGAGACGTAATATGGCGCGCAGGCCGGGCTTGTTGTCTTCCAGAAGCAGTTCTCCGCCATGCAGCTCGGCGATCGCCTTGGTCAAGGTCAGGCCCAGGCCATTGCCGGGAATATCCGCGTTGAGGTGCAGGCGCTGGAAGCGCTCGATGGCCTTGCCGTTGAGCTCTGGCGCGATGCCGGGTCCGCTGTCGGCCACGCTCAGGTGCGCCCAACCGGCCTGGCCATAGGCGCTGAGCGTGATGGGCCGGCCGGCCGGGGCGTACTTGAGGGCGTTATCGATCAGGTTGGCCAGCGCCTGGAACAGCAGGGCCTGGTCGCCATACAACAGCAAGTCGTTGTGCCTGATCTTCAGTTCGCAGCCGCGCTCCTCTGCCAGAGGCAGGTAGTAGTCACAGATGTCTTCGAGCAACTGGCGTGCCCCGAGTGAGCTGAACTGGTGGGCGCAGCGGCCGGTCTCCACCTCGGCCACCCGCATGACCGCACGGAACAGGTTCTGTATGCGTTCGCTGTCCTGCACGGCGCGTAACAGCTCTTCGCGCGGCTCGCCTTCGAGGGTCTCGGCGACATTCAGCAGGCGGTTCTGCAGGCGGGTAAGCGGTGTGCGCAGTTCGTGGGCGATATGGCTGGTGATGTTCTGCACCTCGTCCATCAGCCGGTTGATGCGCAGCAGGGCGTGGTTGATCTCTTCGCCGAGCTGATCGAACTCGTCGCCGCGATGGTCGTAGGGCACTTTCACGCTGTGGTCGCCACCGGCATAGAGCACCAGGGCATCGCGAATACGGTTGATGCGATACAGGTTACGCAGGCTGAACGGCAGGCTGATGATCAGGATCGAGAGCAGAATGATCAGCAGGCCGGCACCAGCCATCAGCGGGATGATGCGTGTGCGCTCGAGCATGGGACGCAGGTCGTAGGCGCTGAAATACTGACCGCCGTCGTTTAGCGGGACCACCAGACCGAGCATTTCACTGGGGTTGCCCTGAGCGTCCAGTAACTCCGCATGGCGCCAGTTGGTTTCGCAGGGGGCAGGGCAGTCGCTGGGAAACAGATGGGCATCGCCGTACAGCGCTGTGCCTTGACTGTCGAGCACGATGGAGTGGCGGTCCTTGCGTATCTCCATTGGCTGACGGTAGCGCAGTGCCGAGGCGACCTGAGGCGCGTTGGCCAGGCGGCCGTGCATCTGCTGGGTGCGGATGTCGAGCAGAATCATGTCGCGAACATGGTTGCGCATGATGATTTCGAGCAGGTGGTTGCTGAGGATGATGGAGGCCAGGGCAACCAGCAGGCAGATGAAAGCCACCGTCGTGGCCTGGCGGAAACTGCTGGTATTGAGTAGTTGATGCAGGCGGTTGTTAGCCAAGTACATAGCCGATCGCCCTGATGGTGCGGAGCAAGGCGGGCTTGAAGTCCTTGTCGATCTTGTTGCGCAATTTCGACAGATGCACGTCGATCAGGTTGGTCTGCGGATCGAAGTGATAGCCCCAGACCTTTTCCAGCAGCATGCTGCGCGTCACCGTCTGGCCACGGTTCTCGGCCAGCACCTGGAGCAGCTTGAATTCCTTGTCGGTGAGGTCGATGCGCTGTCCCGAACGCGAGACCTCGCGGCGGCCCAGGTCGATGCGCAGGTCTTCGATGTGCAGGCTGTCGCCCGCTTGCGCCTGCGGTCGGCGGCGGATCAGCAGCTCGAGACGCAGCAGCAGTTCGGTGAAGTCGAAGGGTTTGCCCAGATAATCGTCGGCACCGGCGCGCAGGCCTTCGATACGATCCGAGGTCTGGTCGTTGGCCGAGAGAATCAGAATCGGTGGATGGCTGCGACCGTTCAGGCGGGTCAGCACTTCGATGCCGTCCATCTTCGGCAGGATGCGGTCGAGCACCACCACATCGAAGGCCTCGGTCTGGATGATCTGCAGTGCACCTTCGCCATTGTCGACCATTTTGCAGTTATGGCCGGATGCGTGAAGTTTGCTGCTGATCCAGCGGCTGACGGCCACATCGTCTTCGACTACGAGCACACGCATGAACTGTTCCTCGCCCCGACTCCTTCTTCGCGAGCGCCTTTTTAACAGGCCGGACGAGGAGGCAGGAGTTAAGAATTCTTAATTTTAGTGTTAATGATTCTCATTATGCAGCAAATCTGAACTAAGTTGATAGAGTTTTGTCATGCGCGCTCAATTAGTGTATGAGCGCTGCATGCGGTTGGGGGGGGCTGCCGCCAGCGCCAGGCCGGCGAGGCGAAGGGCTGCATCAGGCCTGGTAAGGGCCTTGCGGAACACCTGCAGTGGTGTTCCGCCGTTCACATTGGTGGCTGGCCAGGCTCATTCCTGAGTCGGTGCCTGATCGAAACGAGCCTGCTGCTCGAGGCGCTCGATGGCTTGCTCCAGCTCATCGAGCCCGCTGCTGCGAATGGGCTGATCCTGCTTGAGCTGGGTCTCGCTGTTCTGGCAGGCGGCGCGCAGTTGCGGTACGCCGCAGTATCGAGTGGCGCCATGCAAGCGATGGATGCGCTCGATCAGTGCATTGCGGTCGCCGTCGGCTCGGGCCTGACGGATGGCCTGGAGGTCGCCTGGCAGCCCGGCCAGCAGCATGCTCAGCATGTCCGCGGCCAGGTCGGCCTTGCCAGCGGCCAGGCGCAGGCCTTCCTCGTTGTCGAGTACCGCGGTGGGCGGTGCAGCGATATCCGCGGGGGCATGGTCCTGGTTGGCGCCCTGCAGCGACAGGCCTGTCCACTTGAGCACGACCTGTGCCAGTTGCCGCTCGCTGATCGGCTTGGTGAGGTAGTCGTCCATACCGCTCTGCAGCAGGGTGCGTTTCTCGTTGGCCAGGGCATGGGCGGTCAGCGCGACGATGGGCATCGGCGAACGAGCGCTGTCCTGTTCCCACTGGCGAATCGCTTCGGTGGTCTGGCGCCCATCCATACCCGGCATCTGCACGTCCATGAGCACCAGGTCGAAATCCTCTTCGCGGGTGATGGCCAGGGCATCGAAGCCGCTGCTGGCGACCGTGACCACGGCGCCCATGTCGTCGAGCAGGGTCTGTACCAGCAGCAGGTTGGCGGCGTTGTCGTCGACGCAGAGGATGGCGGGCGAGCGCGTGGCGCTGCGGGGTGCCTGCTGGCGGATCTGCTTGGGCACCAGCAGGTCGGTCAGTGCGCGTTGCAGCCTGCGCGTACACGCGGGCTTGGCCTGCAACTGGCTGTGCCAGTCGGGCACGCAGTCCTGATACTGCGTCTGCTCGGTGGTAGGGCACAGCACCACGCTCTTGCAGGTCAGGTGCTCGAGGTCCCAGACGTACTTGCTCAGCTGATCCGGCGGCAGATAGCTGGCCGTGACACCGAATACCGCGCAGTTGAATGGCTGTGCAGAACGACTGGCGGTGCTCACGGCTTCGCAAAGGCTTTCCGGGTCGCTGAATACGCTGACCTGCAAGCCGCAGTCTTCCAGTTGATGCTGCAGCGCCTGCCGGGCCAGTTCGTGGGCTTCCAGCACGGCAGCTCGGCGTCCGGTGAGCGCGCGCGGTTGATCTTCCGCGTCACTGCGCGCCTTGGGCAGGCTGAGGCTGACCCAGAACTCGGAGCCTTCGCCGGGGGTGCTGTCCACGCCGATTTCCCCACCCATCTGCTCGATCAGACGCTTGGAGATCACCAGACCGAGCCCGGTACCGCCGGCCTGGCGCGAGATGGAGTTGTCCGCCTGGCTGAAGGCCTGGAACAGCGCACGCAGGTCTTCTTCGGCGAGGCCGATGCCGGTGTCGCGCACGCTGATGCGCAGTTGCGCGCGGTCGGCCGTCTCTTCCTCGAGCATGGCACGAATGACGATGCTGCCTTCACGGGTGAACTTGATCGCGTTGCTGACCAGGTTGGTGAGCACCTGCTTGAGGCGCAGCGGGTCGCCGGACAGCGACACCGGGGTGTCACGGTAGATCAGCGAGAGCAGTTCCAGCTGCTTTTCGTGAGCGGCGGGGGCGAGGATGGTCAGGGTGTCCTGGAGCAGGTCGCGCAGGTTGAACGGGATGTTCTCGAGCACCAGTTTGCCGGCCTCGATCTTGGAGAAGTCGAGCACCTCGTTGATGATGCCCAGCAGGCTGTCGGCGGACTTTTCGATGGTGCTCAGGTAGTCCTGCTGGCGCGGGCTCAGCTCGCTCTTCTGCAGCAGGTTGGTGAAACCGAGTATGCCGTTGAGCGGGGTGCGGATCTCGTGGCTCATGTTGGCCAGGAACTCCGACTTGATGCGGCTCGCCTCCAGGGCTTCCTTGCGGGCGAAGTCCAGTTCGATGTTCTGGATCTCGATGGTTTCCAGATTCTGTCGCAGGTCTTCGGTGACCTGATCGATGCTGTGCTGCATTTCCTCCTGGGCATTCTGCAGGGACTCGGCCATGCGATTGATGCCCGAGGCGAGTTCGTCCAGCTCGTGGCTGCCCAATGGCGGCAGTCGGGTTTCCAGATGGCCGTCCTTGAGCAGGGCGACGCCATTCTTGATGCGCAGCAGGGGGTCGTTGATGCTGCGGCTCATGCGCAGCGCCAGCAAACCGGTGATGATCAGCCCGGTGACCACCAGCAGCAGGCTGGTGAGCAGGCTGCGATAGCCGCTGAGCAACGTGTTGTGATGCGACAGTTCCAGCTCCACCCAGCCGATCGGGTCGCTGCCCGGGCTGGACTCTTCGCCGCTGAGGGTCAGGTGCTGGGCCATCACCGGCAGCAGAAAGCGGGTCGCGTCCTGGCTGCTTTGCTGGGCGACGTCCACGGTGTCGCTGTCGATGGTGGGCCGCTCGTTGAGCATGCTGGGGCCGGCGTGGGCCAGACGTTCGTTCTGCGTGGCGAGAAAGCTCACCGCGCGCACGTCCGGTTGTTCCAGGGCTTCGGTGGCGATGCGCTGCAACAGCGATTTGTCGCTGTGCAGCAGTGCGGGCGCAGCCAGAGGCGCCAACTGCTCGGCGATCATGTGCCCGCGCTGCAGCAGTTGCGCCTGCAGCCCGGAGAGTTGCATCCAGATGAAATAGCCACCCAGCACCAGCGCCAGCAGGCTGGTAGGCAGCAGGGTAAGCATCAGTACCCGGCCCTTGATGCCGATATCCTTGAACACGCGACGTCCCCTTTCCACGATGCCAGGCAGTGTAGCGATTCCGCCGTGCAGACGCTTGCCTGGCGTTCGACTGCTTACCGGGTATGCCGCTAATAGGTAGAATCGTTCACATTTGCTTTCAGAGCGCTCTCGTCATGATGTCCTCAGCCACCCACGCCATCCGGATTCTCGCGGTCGAAGATGACCCGGCTCTCGCCTCCCACCTGCAGGCTCATCTGCAGGGTTGCGGTTTCGAGGTTACCGTCAGCCGCGACGGTAGCGAGGGGTTGCGCCTGGCTCAGGAGCAGGATTTCGACCTGATCCTGATGGACATTCTGCTGCCCGGCAGCAACGGCCTGGATGTGTTGCAGCGCCTTCGCGAGCGGCGCCATGTGCCGGTGATCCTGATGTCTGCGCTGGGCGCCGAGCAGGATCGCATCGCCGGGTTCAGCAAGGGGGCCGACGACTACCTGCCCAAGCCATTCAGCCTCGGCGAACTCAGCGTGCGTATCGAGGCGATCCTGCGTCGGGTGGCCTACGAGCGGCGTGAGCAGCCGCCGCCCTTGCAGGAAGGCGCGCTGAAATATGACGAAGACCGTTCCGATGTCTGCCATGACGGTCACTGGGCGTTGCTGACACCTACCGAGTACCGTCTGCTGGAAACCTTCTCCCGGCATGCCGAGGAGGTGCTCAGCAAGGCCTTCCTTTATCAGCATGTGCTGCACCGCGGTTATGCCCAGCATGACCGTAGCCTGGACATGCACGTCAGCAACGTGCGCCGCAAACTCAAGCAGATCGGTTACACCGGCATGCGCCTGGAGTCGGTCTGGGGTAAAGGCTACGTGCTGACCGGTCGGGAATCCTGAGGTGCCCGGCCGGCACTCGCTGTTCTGGAAACTGGTCGTCGGGCTGGCGCTGTTCTGCCTGCTGATCATCAGCCTGCATGTGGATCTGGACAAGCGTGTCTATGACTCGATGTCCATTTTGTCCGACTCCAGCCAGCGGGCTATGCGCGGCTTCGCGCAGGAGGCCGAAAGCGCCTGGACAGAGCGAGGAACCCCGGGGCTGGATGATTTTCTCCGTGAGTTGCGCGAGCGCGAGGAGGTCTGGGCCATGGTGGTGAATGACGATCACCGGTCGCTGTCCTCGCAGGCGCTCACTAGAGAGGAGGCGCTACGCCTGGACTTCGTGCGCAGCCTCGATCAGAAGGTCGGGCGGCCAGGCGGGCGGCCGACCTTTTACGTGCCCTTCAGTGACGGCCATACCCGTCTGGTGATGGAGCTGCCGCCACGGCTGGACCCGCGCTACTACCAGCCGCTGTGGGAGTTTCTCCTGCGCCAGGTGCTGCCGGCCTCGCTCGCCATACTGCTTGGCACCTTGCTGTACCGCCTGTTCATCGCGCCGCTGGTGATCCTGCGCCGCCAGGCCAATGCCCTGAGCGCCGGGGACCTGAGCGCTCGCGTGGGGCCACCGGTGGCGGCTCGCAAGGACGAGCTCGGTGAGCTGGGACGGGCTTTCGATCACATGGCCGAGCGCCTGCAGGGCACCGTCGCCTACCAGCGCCGCCTGCTGCGCGACCTGTCCCATGAGCTGCGAACGCCCTTGAGTCGCCTGCGCGTTGCCGCTGACGGCGAGAGCGACCCGCAGGTGCTGCGCCAGCGTCTGGATCGTGAAATCACCATCATGCAACGCCTGGTGGAAAACTCTCTGGAGCTGGCCTGGCTGGATTCCGAACGCCCGCAGTTCGCCCGTGAGCCGATTCGCCTGGTGCAGCTCTGGGACATGCTGGTCGAGGATGCCTGTTTCGAAACGGGCTGGTCGAGCGACCAGTTGCAGTTCCAGGTGGATGAGAGCTGCCTCGTCGCCGCCAACCTGACCAGCCTCGCCCAGGCCCTGGAGAACCTGCTGCGCAATGCCATCCGCCATTCGCCAGCCGACGGCAGGGTGCGTTTGCTGGGAGAGCTGGAAGGGGATAGCTGGCACCTGCGCCTGGTCGACGACGGGCCGGGCATCGATGTCCGTTATCTGGAGACCATCTTCGAGCCCTTCTCGCGGCTGGACAGCGCACGGCCCGGTGACGGTGGCTTTGGCCTCGGCCTGAGTATCGCCCGTAGTGCCATCGCCTTGCAGGGCGGCCGCCTGTGGGCCGAAAGCCCGCCCGGCAGCGGCCTGCACATGCATCTGCTGCTGCCAGCCGCCGAGCTCCGGGAGCAAAGTGTATAGAGTGTAAATGACGTTTACTCTCATATGATATTTACTATCATTTGCGCCGTTATGACGGCGGGGACGCCTCTAGAATGGCTGCCTGAGTAATCAGTTCCGACATCCCCGTCCGCCGATTTCTGCCCGCTTGGGCATGACGCGTATGGGGTTGAAGGGACGTCTATGAATCCGAAGTACAAACCGAATCTGCTGGCCACGGCCATCATGCTGGCATTCAGCGCGCCCGCGGCGGTGTATGCGCAAGTGACCGAAATCACCCTCGACGAGGCAGCCGCGAGCGGCGAAGGAATCGGTTCTGCCGAGGGAACGCGTGCGCTGGAAATCGGTGAGACGCGGGTCATCGGCACGGCCGAGCAGGAGCTCAAGCAGGCACCCGGGGTGTCGGTTATCACCGCTGACGATATCCAGCGTCATCCGCCTGCCAACGATCTCTCGGAAATCATTCGACGCATGCCTGGCGTCAATCTGACGGGTAACAGTGCCAGTGGGCAATTCGGCAACAGCCGGCAGATCGACCTGCGTGGCATGGGGCCGGAAAATACCCTGATCCTTATCGATGGCAAGCCCGTCACTTCGCGCAATTCGGTGCGCATGGGCCGTTCCGGTGAGCGTAACGGCCGTGGCGACAGCAACTGGGTACCAGCCGAGGCGGTCGACCGCATCGAGGTGCTGCGTGGCCCGGCGGCGGCGCGTTATGGTTCCGGCGCTGCCGGGGGCGTGGTGAATATCATCACCAAGGCACCCGGAAAAACGGTGTCCGGCTCCGTCACGGCCTACACCAAAATTCCGGAAGACAGCGATGAAGGGGCCACCCGCCGCTTGAGTTTCAACACTGCAGGGCCGCTGAGCGACGACCTGTCCTTCCGCGTCTATGGCAACCTGAACAAGACCGATGCCGATGAACCGGCGCTCAATGGCGAGTATGCGGCCGGTAGCGATCCGGCACCTGCAGGGCGTGAGGGCGTGCGCAACAAGGATCTCAATGCCCTGTTGCGCTGGGATGTGAATGACCAGCAAACCCTGGAGTTCGAAAGCGGTTTCAGCCGTCAGGGCAACATTTACGCTGGCGAGCGCGCCCAGGATCACCCCAGCACGGTTGCCAATACCACCGGCCTGCTCGGCCGGGAAACCAACACCATGTATCGCCAGACTGCTGGCGTCACCCATCGTGGCGATTGGCAGTTCGGTACTTCGCAGCTCGGCATCTCCTACGAGAATACCCGCAACCGCCGCATGTCCGAAGGTCTGGCCGGTGGGCCGGAAACGGGCATCAACGGGACGCAGAAATCGACGTCGGAGTTGCAGAACTACCGCCTCTTCGGTGAGCTCAACCTGCCGCTGGAGCTGGGTTTCCACCAGACCCTGACGGTGGGTGGCGAGTTCGTGCGTGAAGAGCTGGACGATCCGTACTCCAACAGCCAGTCGGGTAGCTACAACGGCGCAACGCTGCCAGGCATGAGTGCCGGTGGGCGCAGCGGGGAGTCGGACGCCGACAACTATGCGCTCTATATCGAGGACAATATCGAGCTGACGCCGGACTGGACGCTGACGCCTGGCCTGCGCTTCGATGACAACAGCATCTTCGGCAGCAACTGGAGCCCGAGCCTCAACAGCTCCTACAAACTGACCGACACCATTACCCTCAAGGGGGGAGTGGCCAAGGCGTTCAAGGCGCCCAATCTGTATCAGTCCAACCCCAACTACGTGTATTTCTCGATGGGTAATGGCTGCCCGATCAACTCCCCGAATCAGGGCGCCGGTTGCTACATCCTGGGTAACGAGAATCTCGATGCCGAGACCAGCATCAACAAGGAAATCGGCATCGCGTTCGATGACGCGGGCTGGATCGCGGGGTTGACCTACTTCCACAACGACTACAAGGACAAGATCGTCGCCGGCATGGGCAACGGCAGCGGTCCGGTTCAGCTCATTCCTGGTACGGGTACCAATGTCGCACAGGTTTTCGAGTGGGAAAACGCCCCCAAGGCCATCGTATCCGGCTGGGAAGGGAACCTCACGGTCCCGCTGCTCGGCACCCAGGGCGAGACCCTGAGCTGGAATACCAATTTCACCTACATGATCCAGAACAAGAACAAGAGCACCGGCGAGCCGCTGTCGGTGATTCCGAAGTACACCGTCAACTCCATGCTCGACTGGAGCGTCACCCAGGCGCTGGATCTGTCGCTGATCGTCACCCATTACGGCAAACAGGAACCGCGACGTCTGACCACCGATGGTGGCGCTGCCAGCGGCGATGCCTTGCGGGCACGTGATCCCTACACGCTGGTCGGTCTGGGGGCCAACTACGAGCTGAGCGAAAACTGGCGTTTCGCGGCTGGTGTCAGCAACCTGTTCGACAAGCAGATCCGCCGCGAGAGCATTTCCGGTGCCGAAGGCGCCAACAACTACAACGAGCCAGGTCGAGCGTTCTATGTCTCCGCGACCACCTCGTTCTGACTAGTCGCATCCAGGCCATCGCCCCTTGCACAGGGCGATGGCTTTTCGCGTTTATACGGATCGAGATCCATGGCTGCCGAGTACATCACCGACGTTCCCTATCCGCATTTCTTCCAGCGGGAAACCACGCCGATCTGGCTGAGTTTCGTGGCCCGTGCGCTGGGGCGTGCGAGCCCCGACTTGCGTCAGCCATTCGTGTCCTGCGAGCTGGGTTGCGGTCAGGGCTTCGCCACCGTGCTGCAGGCTGTGGCCAACCCCCATGGGCATTTCGTCGGGGTGGACTTCAATGCTCGGCACATCGCCCACGCCCGAGCGTTGGCCAAGGCCGCAGGCGTGAGCAACGTGGAGTTCGTCGAAGACAGTTTCCAGGCCATGCTGGAGAACGCCAGCCCATCGCCACGATACGATTTCATCATCCTGCACGGCGTGTACTCCTGGGTTCCCTCGGCGGATCGGCAACGGCTCCGGCAGTTCGTCGAGCGGCAACTGAAGCCGGATGGCATCGTATTCCTCGGCTACATGGCACAGCCCGGGCTGGACTTCTTCGCGGCGCCTCGACGTTTCGTGCAGCAATACGCACAGACCCTCTGCGGCTCTTCCGCGCAACGCGTCGTCGAAGCCTTGCGTGCACTGCAGCGTCTGTGCGCGAGTGGTGCGGGGTTGTTCGCCCATGATCGGCAAGTAGCCGGGCATATCGAGCGCAGCCTGCAGGACGACCCTTGTTACCTTGCCCACGAGTTGCTCAACGAGCACTGGTCGACGCTGCCGGTCGCCGAGGTGATGGCGGACTTCGAGTCGTGCGGCACGGGGTATATCGGCAGCGCCAGCCTGATGGACAACATCGACGACCTGTCCCTGCCGGCGAACGTCATCGAGCAGCTCGCCGGGCTGCAGGGGGCTGCCCTGCGGGAAACCTTCAAGGATCTGGCACGCAACCAGACCCAGCGCCGCGATCTCTACCAGCGTGGCGGCAGCACGCTCGACGAATACGCGCACAAGGCTGCCTTGTTCGATCAGGTAGTGGCCGCGTTACCGGGGGCGCCGGCCAGCGGGGGCGTGACATTCGATACGCGGATTGGCGCGGTCGAGGGCGCCGAGCAGCTGTTCTCGCCGATTCTGCAGGCCCTGGCGCAGCGTCCGCAGAGCTTTCCCGCTTTGTTGAGGTTACCCGCGCTGGCAGGGCAGGCAGGGAGTATCAGCCCGGCGCTGCAAGCACTGGCTGCCGCCGGGCACGTGCATCCCTTGCTGCCCGGCCAGATCGATCTGGCGGGCTGCCAGGCCTTCAACAGAGTGATCAGCGAGCGCGTTCTTGGCGGTGCTCGCTATTCCCATCTGGCGGCGCCAAGTCTGGGCTCAGGGATCTCCGCTAATTTCGTCGAGATGGCTGCCGCGCGGGTTCTGCTCGACCATCCGCACTTGCGTGGCGCGGCGCTTCGCCAGACCGTGGACGCCTTGCTGCGCAAGGTCGGCTGGCAGCCCCTGGCCAACCCCGTGGATCCCCTGCAGGCCCAATTGAGCCGCTTTGAAAGCGACACGCTGCCCATCTGGCAACAACTCGGTGTGGTGGGCTGATGAACGCATGGCTGGGCATCTTCGTCCTGTTACTGACAATCACTGGTGTCGCCGTGGCCAAGCCGGATCTTTCCCAACCGCTGGGGCCGACCTTGGCCGATCACGGTTCTGCCCATTACCGTTTCACCCAGCAAGATCTGGCTTCCGTTGACGGCCAACGCCATTACCGCATCTGGATCGCTACCCCCAGACAGGCCGCGCCTGCCTCTGGCTATCCGGTGCTTTACCTGCTCGATGGCAACGCCGCGCTCGGTGCATTGCAGGAGCAGCAGTTAGTTGACCTGGACCGGCGTGGACCGCCCGTGCTGGTGTTCGTCGGTTATGCCACTGACCTGCGTTTCGATGCGACTGCCCGGGCGTACGACTACACACCACCGCTGCCCGGCGGCGAACCGGTGATCGACGATATAGCCCGCCAGCGCCACGGCGGGGGGGCGGATCTGTTCCTCGATCTGCTCGAGCAGCGCATCAAGCCGCTGGTCCAGGCTCGGGTCAGCATCGACCCGCAGCGACAAAGTCTGTGGGGACACTCCTATGGCGGTCTGCTGACCCTGCACGCGCTGTTCACCCGTCCTGACAGCTTCCAGCGCTACATCGCTGCCGATCCTTCGCTGTGGTGGCAGAGCGGTTTCATTCTTCAGGAGGCCCGGGCGTTCATCACCAGAGGGCAGGCGTTCGACCTGACGCTGCTGACCGGGGGCGCAGAGCGCAAGCGCCCGCCTGTCGACAAGGACGAGGCCCCGCACGTGCGCGCGCGCCGCGAGGCCACCGCAGCAGTACCGGCCAACGCCGCCGAGCAACTGGTCGAGCGCCTGGCGGCCATCCCGCAAGCCCGCGTTCGCTATCGGCGCTATCCGGAACTGAGTCACGGCCCGATGCTGCCGGCCTCGCTCGGCCCGGCTCTGCGCCTGAGCGCCGGAGACGATACCGCCGTTGCCCGAGTGGTGCCGCAATGAGCCGGTTCGGCGCGGCGGCGATGCACCCGGAATTTACATATGTAAATGAAAATCCTGAACATTTTTGCCGCAGTATGGCTGCTGCCGCGAAGCCAGGACCGTGCCACTGCGCTGCGACCGCCTGCAGGGCGCAGCCGTTCGTTTCACCCTAAAGAAAGGAGGTTTCGATGATTGCTAGCTTATCCCGATGCTCACGCCTGCTGGCGTTTTCCGGCCTGGTCGCGCTGTTGCCACTGGGCAGTGCCGTGGCCGAATCACGCACCCTCGATACGGCCTTCGGTGCGCTCGAGTTGCAGGGCACGCCGCAGCGTGTGGTCACCCTGGGCGAGAATGCACTGGATGTCGCCCTGGCCGTTGGCGTCAAGCCCCTGGGCAGCGTTGCCACGCGCGGTGGCAGCGATGTGTCGGCGTACTTGAAGAGCAAGGCGGGTGATATCCGCATCGTCGGCACCGCCCGGGAAACCAATCTGGAGTCGGTGTTCGCCTTGCAGCCGGATCTGATTCTGGCTTCGCCGGAGCTCACCCGGGATCAGTACCAGAAGCTCAGCCTGATCGCGCCGACCGCGGTACCCAAGGGCAACTCGTTCCAGGACTGGCGCAATAATGTCGAGTTCTATGGCAAGGCTCTTGGCAAGGTCGATGAAGCCAAGGCCGCCATCGCCGCGGTCGACACGCGCATCCAGAGCATCAAGAGCAGGATCGAACCGGGGCAGGTCGCTTCGGTGGTGCGCTGGAGCCCGCAGGGGCCGGGCGTGATGTCCCAGCACCTGTTCGTGGGCCAGCTGCTGAGCCAGCTTGGTTTCAAGGGCACGGCAATGGCGGCGGAACTGACCAGCAAGCCCCATAGCGATGCCCTGAGCCTGGAGAACCTGTCGCGCATCGACGGTGACTGGCTGTTCCTTGCCACCCTCAACGCCGATGGCGACAAGGCCCTGGAGCAGGCCCGCCAGCAGCCGGCATTCGCGCGCCTGAAGGCGGTCAGCAGCGGCCATGTGCAGAGCGTCGACGGGCAGATCTGGAGCAGTGGCAGCGGGCCGCTGGCTGCCAACGTGATTCTCGATGCCGTGGAGAAGGCCGTCGCCTCGCAATGACCGTGGATGTGAAGGGCGGTCGTCCGCCACTGGCCAAAGCGCTGGCGGGGGTGGCCGCGTCGTTGGCGCTATTGTGCGTTGCCAGCCTGCTGATCGGCGCGGGGGAGGTCGGTATCACCCGGAGCCTGTGGGCGCTGTTTGGCGCTGCGGATGACGAAGCGCGCTTCGTGCTCTTCGAGTTGCGCCTGCCCCGCACGCTGCTGGGTGTACTGGTCGGCGTCGCGCTGGGGGCCGCTGGTGTGGTGCTGCAGTCGGCGACCCGCAATCCGCTGGCCGAGCCCGGTCTGCTGGGCGTGAGTGCCGGGGCGTCCTTCGCGGTGGTGGTGGCGATCAGTCTGGGCGCCAGTGCGGCCACCCTGAATCTCGGCGTGGCCATCGCGGGCGCCATGGCGGGTTGCCTGCTGGTATTGCTGGTCACCCAGGTGCGTGGTGTCGGTGACGATCCGGTGCGCCTGGTGCTGGCCGGTGCAGCCTTCTCGGGCATTCTCACCGCCATCAGCACCTTGATTCTGCTGCACGACCAGCGCAGCGCCGACGAGATTCGTTTCTGGATCATCGGTGCCCTGGCCGGTCGCCCTCAGGATGTATTGACCTGGAGTACGCCTGGCCTGGTGCTGGGCTTGCTGCTGCTCGTGCCGTTGATCCGCCCGCTGGCTGCCCTGGCCCTTGGCGAGAAGATGGCCACCGGTCTCGGCCACCATCCTGGCCTGACCCGGCTTGGCGCCTTGCTGGGCGTGGCCGTGCTGGTCGGTACCGCCACGGCGGCGGCCGGCCCGATGGCCTTCGTTGGCCTGGTCGTGCCGTTCGTGGCGCGTCGCCTGCTGGGGCCGGACATTCGCCGCACCATCGGTGCGTCGCTGTTGCTCGGGCCGATCATCGTGTTGTTCGCCGATATCCTGTCGCGCCTGCTGGTCAGCCCCTACGAGCTGCCGATTGGCGTGGTGACCGCCCTGATCGGCGCGCCGGTGCTGATCGCCGTGGTACGTAGCCACAGGTTGCCGACCTTATGAGTGGCCCTCTGTCGTCCATGCCCAAGGCACCGAGCGGATACTGGTTGCTGGCGTTTGGCTCGCTGCGCGTGCTGTTGAACAGGCGTGGCGTGTTCGCCGCACTGGGGCTCTCGGCGGCAATCGTGCTCATCACCGGCATCAGTCTGGCCTCCGGCGCCGCTGGCCTGTCCCCATGGACGGCCCTGGCGGCTGCGTTTGGTCAGGGTGAGCCCATGCACGTGTTTCTGGTTCAGGAGCTGCGCTTGCAACGCCTGGTCGCCGGTCTGCTCACCGGCGCGGCGTTCGGGATTGGTGGCTGCTTGCTGCAGACCCTGGCGCGCAACCGCCTGGCTACCCCGGGAGTGATCGGCATCGACGACGGCGCCACGGCCTTCGCCGTGGCGTCCATCGTTGCCGTACCCACCACCCTGGCACCTTCCGCGCTGGCGCTTACCGGCGCTACCACTGCGGCGGTGCTGGCTTTCGGTCTGAGTGCCGGTGCGGGTGCCCGGGGCTATCGCTTCATCGTGGTCGGCATCGCCGTGGGTGCCGTGTTCGGCGCGCTGACCAATTTGATGCTGGCACGCGCCGATATCGATGCCGCCAACGTGGCCTACCCCTGGACGGTCGGCAGCCTCAACGCGCGCCCCGCGCTGGCCATCTGGCTACTGGGTATCGGCCTGACCCTGTGCCTGCCACTGGTCAAGTACCTGGCTCAGCGCCTGGAACTGATGCGTTTTTCCGACAGCGTGGCGGTGGGGCTTGGCGTGCGTCTCAGGGCCATGCGCCTGCTGACCCTGATCACTACGGTACTGCTCACCGCGCTGGCCGTTGCGGTGGCCGGGCCGGTGGGGCTGGTGGCCCTCGCCGCGCCGGAGATGGCCCGCTACCTGAGTGGCCATCGCGGCGTGCCTGTGCTGTGTTCGGCATTGGCGGGTGCGCTGTTGATGACCTGTGCGGACTGGGTCGGGCGTACCTGGCTGGCACCCATCGAAATTCCCGTCGGGGTGATCACCGCCGTGGTTGGCGGGCCCTATTTGCTGTGGATCCTGTTGCGCCAGCCGTCGCGCAGACTGACATGAAAGGCCGCCTCCATCGGCGGCCGCTGCGGAGTTGAGCCGATGACTACGTCCAAGCTGTTCGCCACTCGGCCCGAGGCCGAGGTTACCCTGCAGGCCGAGGGCCTGAGCCTGGGTTACCCCCATGCAGCGATCATCGAGCGCTTGTCCCTGCGCATTCCGTCAGGACAGGTGACCGCCATCGTCGGCCCCAATGGTTGTGGCAAATCGACCTTGCTGGCCGGCCTGTCGCGTTTGCATAAACCCAGTGCCGGCGCGGTGCTGCTCAACGGCCGGGCCATCGGCAGCCTGCCGTCCAAACAGGTGGCGAGGCAACTGGCACTGCTGCCCCAGGACGCCACGGCACCCGACGGCCTGACCGTCTCCGAGCTGATCCGCTTCGGTCGCCAGCCGCACCAGAGCCTGCTGCGTCAGTGGTCGGCGGACGACCAGGCCATCGTCGAAGAGGCGCTGCGCGTGGCCGACCTGCAAGCACTGGCCGAGCGTCCGCTGGAGTCGATGTCCGGTGGCCAGCGCCAGCGCGCCTGGATCGCCATGGCGGTAGCGCAGCAGACGCCGTTGCTGTTGCTCGACGAACCCACCTCGGCGCTTGATTTAGGCCACCAGATCGAAGTGTTCGAGCTGATCCGCAGCTTGGCGTCGGTGGGCAAGACCGTGGTGATGGTGGTACACGACCTGTCCAGCGCCTGCCGCTATGCCGATCATCTGGTGGCGATGAAGGCGGGGCGTATCGTCGCCGAGGGTTCGCCGGTCGACATCGTCACACCGGCACTGGTCGAGGAGCTCTACGACGTACGCTGCACGCTGATGCGCGATCCGCTCAGTGGCACCCCGGTGATCGCGGGTGTCACGAGGGGCGCCCGCACGGCCGAGGGTTGAACCTCCGTGAATCCTAGACCGATCCGTTATTAGCTTAGATCGTCTTGTTTGATGGTCTTGATCCGTTGGCCTGCGACGCAGAGGGCTGGGGCTCCAGCGCTACCCGACAGCCGTCGCCAGCCAGTCGACGGCGATGCAGGTGATAGTAGGGCTCGGACCTTTTTGCCGGTATCATTACCGCCCCCTGCAGCCGTCTGGACTCGATCGACGCTATGACCCCGCAATACCCCACGATCGCCGAATGCGTCGGCAATACGCCTCTGGTTCGCCTGCAACGACTGGCCGGCGATACCAGCAACACCCTGCTGGTGAAGCTCGAAGGCAATAACCCGGCCGGCTCGGTGAAAGATCGCCCGGCATTGTCGATGATCACCCGTGCCGAACTGCGCGGTGACATCGAACCCGGCGACACGCTGATCGAGGCGACTTCGGGTAACACCGGCATCGCACTGGCCATGGCCGCAGCGATCAAGGGCTACAAGATGATCCTGATCATGCCGGACAACTCCAGTGCCGAGCGCAAGGCGGCGATGACCGCCTACGGCGCCGAGCTGATCCTGGTGAGCAAGGAGCAGGGTATGGAGGGTGCCCGCGATCTGGCCCTCTCCATGCAGGCCGACGGCCGCGGCAAGGTGCTCGATCAGTTCGCCAACGGCGACAATCCGGTTGCCCATTACACCGGTACCGGCCCGGAAATCTGGCGCCAGACGGGCGGGCAGATCACTCACTTCATCAGCTCCATGGGAACCACCGGCACCATCATGGGCGTGTCGCGTTACCTCAAGGAGCAAAATCCGCACGTGCAGATCGTCGGTCTGCAGCCTATGGAGGGCTCGGCGATTCCGGGCATCCGTCGCTGGCCGGAAGAGTACCTGCCGAAAATCTTCGAATCCGAGCGTGTCGACCAGATCGTCGACATGGCGCAGGCCGAGGCCGAAGACGTGATGCGTCGCATGGCACGCGAGGAGGGTATCTTCTGCGGCGTGTCCTCCGGCGGTGCGGTCGCGGCCATGCTGCGCCTGTCCAGGCAACTGGAGAATGCGGTACTGGTCGCCATCATCTGTGATCGCGGTGACCGCTATCTGTCCACTGGCGTGTACGACGCCACGGAGAACTGATGGCCGGCAAGAATGGCGGTCTGCGCTTTCAGCCAAGCGGCGGCACGCGAACGGCTCAGGTGCCCGTCGGCAAGAAACAGCGTCTGAAGATCGAGCGGCTGGCCAATGACGGCCGCGGTATCGCGTTCATCGAAGGTCGAACCTGGTTCGTCAGCGGCGCGTTGCCCGGTGAAGAGGTCGAGGCGCGGGTGCTCGGTGCCCGCAGCAAGGTCGTGGACGCGCGTACCGAACGGGTCTTCCAGGCCAGCTCAGAGCGCCGCGACGAGCCGTGCGTACACGCCCGCGTGTGTGGCGGCTGCAGCGTGCAGCACATTGCCCATGGCGAACAGCTTGCCCTGAAGCAGCGCATGCTCGCCGAGCAGCTCGAACGTCTTGGCGGCTTGCGACCCGATATCTGGGCCGAGCCGCTGAGCAGCCCCGAATTCGCCTACCGCCGCCGTGCACGTATCGCCGTCCGTTGGGACATGCGCGGCAAGCGCCTGGAAGTTGGCTTCCGCGCGGCGGCCAGCCAGGACATCGTCGCCATTGGCGACTGCCCGGTACTGGTCGAACCGCTGCAGCCGATCCTGCGTGCGTTGCCCGCGTTGCTCGGCGGATTGCAGGCACCTCGCGCCATCGGTCATGTCGAGCTGTTCCAGGGCACCGCCAGTGCCGTTCTGGTGCGCCACACCGACGCCTTGAGCGAGGTGGACCAGGCTCGACTGCAAGCCTTCTGCACGGTGCATCGCGCGCAGCTGTGGCTGCAGGGCGAGGGTGAGCCTCAGCCGGTGGATGCCGCGCAGCAACTGGGCTATCGGCTGGACACCTGGAACCTGCAGTTGGCTTACCGGCCGGGTGACTTCGTGCAGGTGAATGCCGCCGTCAACGAGGCGATGGTGGCCCAGGCCTTGCACTGGTTGGCGCCGCGTAGCGATGAACGGGTGCTGGATCTGTTCTGCGGGCTCGGCAACTTCGCCTTGCCGCTGGCCCGGCAAGCGCGCGAAGTGATCGCCGTGGAGGGCGTGCAGGCCATGGTCGAGCGTGCGGCAGACAATGCCCGCGCCAACGGCCTGGGCAATGCGCACTTTTATCAGGCCGACCTGTCCAAACCGCTGACCGATACTGACTGGGCTGCGGGCGGTTTCGACGCTATTTTGCTCGACCCGCCACGTGATGGTGCGCTGCAGGTGGTTCAGCGGATCGCGGGCCTCGGCGCCAAGCGGCTGGTTTACGTATCCTGCAACCCGACGACCCTGGCGCGGGACAGTGGCGAATTGTTGCAACAGGGTTATCGACTGAAAAAAGCCGGTATTCTGGACATGTTTCCGCAAACGGCACATGTTGAGGCGATGGCGCTGTTCGAGCGCTCATGACATGCCTGGGGGCGCGTTGGGCAACTGTCCATCGGATGCCTCTCCAGGCCTCGGGCAGGTTCCGAGATGTAGGTAGATAATAAGTGCAATGGCGCACAGGGATTGCGCCGATGTGGTCAAACCGACCGGCTCGCAGAAGCCAGGCGACATTTAGTGGGGCACGCCCCGCTGTAGGGAAGGTAAAGATGGTTCAGGTTAGAGTGCACCAGCCCATCAACGATGATGGCAGTATCAATCTCGAGGCCTGGTTGGAGCACGTTACGAGTGTCGACCCCGCACTCGACCGTGATGCTCTGCGTGACGCTTGTGAGTTTGCCCGAGCGGCCGAGCAGCAGGCCAACGCAGCACAGAATCTGTGGACCGAGGGCTCGTCCAGCTACAGTGCCGGGCTGGAAATCGCCGAGATCCTCGCCGACCTCAAGCTCGATCAGGATTCCCTGGTCGCTGCGGTGATTTATCGCGGCGTGCGCGAAGGCAAGATTCCCCTGGCTGACGTCCGTCAGCGCTTCGGCCCGGTAGTGGGCAAGCTGATCGAGGGGGTGCTGCGCATGGCCGCCATCAGCGCCAGCCTCAATCCGCGTGGCGAGTCCCTGGTGCTCGGTTCCCAGGCCCAGGTCGACAACCTGCGCAAGATGCTGGTGGCGATGGTCGATGACGTACGCGTCGCCTTGATCAAGCTGGCCGAGCGAACCTGTGCGATCCGCGCGGTGAAGGACACCGACGAGGAGCGTCGTCAGCGTGTCGCCCGTGAAGTCTTCGATATCTATGCGCCGCTTGCCCACCGTCTGGGCATTGGTCATATCAAGTGGGAGCTGGAGGACCTGTCCTTCCGCTACCTCGAGCCCGAGCAATACAAGCAGATCGCCAACCTGCTGCACGAGCGCCGGCTCGATCGCGAGCACTACATCAACGAAGTGATGGAACAACTGCGCGACGAACTGGAAGCCACCGGCATCAAGGCGGACATCAGCGGCCGGGCGAAACATATCTACTCGATCTGGCGCAAGATGCAGCGCAAGGGCCTGCAGTTCAGCCAGATCTATGATGTGCGTGCGGTACGCGTACTGGTGCCTGCGGTGCGCGATTGCTACACCGCGCTGGGTATCGTGCACACCCTGTGGCGGCATATTCCCAAGGAGTTCGACGACTACATCGCCAACCCCAAGGAGAACGGCTACCGCTCGCTGCACACCGCCGTGCTGGGGCCCGAGGGCAAGGTGCTGGAGGTGCAGATTCGCACCTCCAACATGCACGAAGAGGCCGAACTCGGCGTCTGCGCCCACTGGCGCTACAAGGGCACCGACGTCAAATCCGGTTCCAGCCATTACGAAGAGAAGATTTCCTGGCTGCGCCAGGTGCTGGAGTGGCACGAGGAACTGGGCGACATCGGCGGTCTGGCCGAGCAGTTGCGTGTCGATATCGAGCCCGACCGAGTCTACGTATTCACCCCTGACGGCCATGCCATCGACCTGCCCAAAGGCGCCACGCCGCTGGACTTCGCCTACCGGGTGCATACCGAGATCGGTCACAACTGCCGTGGCGCCAAGATCAACGGTCGCATCGTGCCGCTGACCTACAGCCTGCAGACCGGCGAACAGGTCGAGATCATCACCAGCAAGCAGGGCACGCCGAGCCGTGACTGGTTGAACTCGAACCTCGGTTACATCACCACCTCGCGGGCGCGGGCGAAGATCGTCCACTGGTTCAAGTTGCAGGACCGCGACCAGAACGTCGCTGCCGGCAGAACCATGCTCGAGCGCGAGCTGGCGCGGGTAGCGCTGCCACCGGTGGACTTCGAGAAGCTCGCCGAGAAAGCCAATCTGCGTACCGCCGAGGATATGTTCGCGTCCCTGGGGGCTGGCGACTTGCGTCTGGCGCAACTGGTCAATCTCGCTCAGCAACTGGTGGAGCCGGAGCGTGGGCACGAGCAGCTCGAGCTGATTCCACGCAAGGCGCAGGGCTTCAAGCCTGGCAAGCGTGGCGACATCCAGATCCAGGGCGTCGGCAACCTGATGACGCAGATGGCCGGCTGTTGCCAGCCGCTGCCGGGGGACCCCATCGTCGGCTACATCACCCTGGGGCGCGGTGTCAGCATCCATCGTCAGGATTGCGCGGCTGTCCTGCAACTCGGTGGGCGCGAGCCGGAGCGGATCATTCAGGTCAGCTGGGGCCCGGTGCCGGTGCAGACCTACCCGGTGGACATCATCATTCGTGCCTACGACCGCTCCGGTCTGCTGCGTGACGTGACCCAGATGCTGCTCAACGAGAAACTCAACGTACTGGCGGTCAACACACGCTCCAACAAGGAAGACAATACGGCGTCGATGTCGCTGACCGTTGAGATTCCGGGGCTGGATGCGCTGGGGCGTCTGCTCGGCCGCCTGTCGCAGTTGCCCAACATCATCGAAGCGCGGCGCCATCGGGCACCTTGAGCCGCTAGACAGGGGCAAGGCGTACCTGCGCCTTGTGCCCTGTATCGACTGGAAGACTTCATGTACCAACTTACCGACCTGCTCAACCTCATGGCCCGCCTGCGTGACCCGCAGCATGGTTGCCCCTGGGATCTGCGTCAGTCCTACGCCAGCATCGTGCCGCACACCCTCGAAGAAGCCTACGAAGTAGCGGATGCCATCGAGCGCGAGGCCTTTGCCGAACTGCCCGGCGAGCTCGGCGACCTGCTGTTTCAGGTGGTTTACTACAGCCAACTGGCCAGGGAAGAGGGGCGTTTCGAGTTCGCCGACGTGGTCGATGGCATCACCCGCAAGCTGGTTCGTCGCCATCCCCATGTATTTCCCGATGGCGACCTGTACGGCCCCGTGGATCAGCCGCGGCTGAGCGAGGCCGAGGTCAAGCAGCGTTGGGAGACCATCAAGGCCGAAGAGCGTGCCGAGCGCTCAGCGGCACCTCAGCAACTGTCATTGCTCGATGACGTGCCCAATGTGTTGCCAGCCCTGAGCCGCGCCAAGAAGCTGCAAGGCCGGGCCGCTCGGGTCGGTTTCGACTGGCCCGATGCACTGCCGGTGCTCGACAAGGTACGCGAAGAGCTGGACGAGGTGCTCGAGGCGATCAGCGAAAACGATCCGCAAGCCATTGCCGAGGAAATCGGTGACCTGCTGTTCAGCGCCACCAATCTGGCGCGGCATCTCAAGGTCGATCCGGAAGCGGCGCTGCGGGCAGCCAATGAAAAATTCGAGCGGCGCTTCCGTTTTATCGAGCAGGCATTGCGCGAAGCAGGGCGGCCCATCGAGAATTGCACACTGGATGAGCTCGATGCCCTATGGGGTGAGGCCAAGAAGAACGAGAGGCAGCGAGGCTGCTGAAGCGGGGCGGCACTGTCGCCTCGATGGAAATCCGATGGGCGTGCCCATCTCATTAAATTGTCTGCGGATAGGTAGGTTATGGCGATTTCATTACGTGACCAGTTGCTCAAGGCCGGGTTGGTCAACGAGAAGCAGGTCAAGCAAGCCAGCAAGCAACAGCACAAGCAGCAGCGAATGGTGAAGAAGGGGCAGGCCGAGGAGGACAAGTCCGGTCAACTGGCCGCTCAGCAGGCCAAGGCCGAGAAAGCCGCCCGTGACCAGGAACTCAACCGCCAGCAACAGGAAAAGGCCGAGCAGAAAGCCCGTGCTGCGCAGATCAAGCAACTGATCGAAATTTCCCGGTTGCCCAAGCTGACCACCGAGGATTATTACAACTTCGTCGACGACAAGAAGGTCAAGCGCCTTTCGGTCAATGCGCTGATGCGCGACAAGCTGAGCCGAGGCTCCCTGGCCATCGTCCGTCATGGCGGCGGCTACGAGGTGATTCCCCGTGAAGCGGCGCTGAAGATCCAGGAGCGCGACCCGCAGCGTATCCTGTTGCTCAACACGCCAACCGAAGCGCCGGACGAGGATGATCCGTACGCTGCGTATCAGGTGCCCGACGACCTGATGTGGTGAGTGCCTGACAGTGAAAATTGAAAAGCCCGCGATCCGCGGGCTTTTTGTTGCGATTCCGATCAGTGCGAGTGGGCGACTTCGGAGGACTCCAGTTCCGCCTGGTAGGCGACTGCCTCTTCTTCAGAGGGGAATATGCCGACCAACTGGTCGTTCTGGTGGACGTCCCAGATGCGTTTGCCTTCGGCCTGGGCTTCATGAGACATGTGGTGTTCGTCACGCTCGGTCACTACTACTACGCTCATTGTTCTTTCTCCAGTTTTGCCGGATAGATGCGGCGCAAAGCCTTCACGGTCGCGCTTAGCCTGCTAAGCAACGACACGATTAGGACTGTAGTAATTAGTTACAAGTTCCGCAAGCGCTTCGCTTGGCGATTGGCGATGGCTCTAGAATGGGCCGCCTGGCCTGGCGGTATTCTGCAGGCATGAAAAAGCCGGGACATGCCCGGCTTCTCGTTTCCTGCTGCTCGACGTCAGTCGCGGCGGCCTTCGACGGGTTTGCCGTCGACCGTGCCCGACTTGAGCATGATCTGGTATTCCTTGCCGTCCTTCTCCACTTGGTGCAGGCGCACCAGCAGGTAGTCCCAGTCCTTGGCGAACCAGAGGATGGTCTTGCGGCTGCTCTGCGTGGGGTCACGCACGCGTTCGACCTTGATCGCATCGATCAGTCCGGCGCTGGTGCGCACCACTTCTTCGCCAAGCACACGGAAGTCGTAGGTTTCGATTTCGTCACCGTCGACCACCTGATAGCTCATGCTCTTCTCGCCAGCGGCAACGTCATGCTGCAGGACGAGCTGGTAGGTGGACTTGTCCTGCATGCCGCGGTTGAGCGGAAAGCGCACGGGGTCGCCACGGTCGCTGCCGATCACCTGTTTCTGCGACCAGTCGAAATCGAATTCGACATCCTTGCTCTTGCCCAGGCCGCTGCGTTCGAACTTGTAGCTCTGCGGCAGGAAGGCATCGTCCTCGACCGTGAAGGTGCTCTGCTCGGTCAGGCCGGCGACCAACATCGAGGCCTTGAAGACCAGCTGCCAGCGTCCATCGTCTAGTTTCTGCAGGCTGCGTTCGGCCGAACCGCTGACCGGTACCTGTTTCCAGTCGGCGGTATAGCTGGCGGAGAAGGGCTTGGGCTCTTCGGCGAGGGCAGGCAGGCTGAACAACGCCAGGGCTAACATTAGGGCGCGGCGCATGGAGTCTCCTTGCTGTTGATGAGGTAGCCGGTAGCCGGCAATGCATTGCCGTCGAGCAGCGGGCCCGACTCGCCGAGGCGCAAACGGCCTTCGGCGAACCAGCGTACGGCGAGCGGGTAGATCTGGTGCTCCTGCACGTGAACCCGCTGCGCCAGGCTGGCGGCAGTGTCTTGCGACTGTACCGGGATTACTGCCTGTACGACCAGAGGGCCACCATCGAGTTCCTCTGTCACGAAGTGCACGCTACAGCCATGCTCGGCGTCTCCGGCTTGCAGAGCGCGCTGATGGGTGTGCAGGCCTTTGTGGCGAGGCAGCAGCGATGGGTGAATGTTCAGCAGGCGCCCATGGTAGTGGCGCACGAACCCGGGGGTGAGGATGCGCATGAAGCCTGCCAGCACCACCAGTTGTGGCGCGAAGTCATCGATGGCCTGCATCAGCGCCTGGTCGAAGGCATCGCGCCCGTCGTATTCGCCATGCTCGAGAACGCGGGTCGCGATACCCGCGTCCCGCGCTCGCTGCAGGCCGAAGGCATCGCTGCGATTGGCGATCACCGCGGCGACACGCGCCGGGTTTTCGCCCTGGTCGATGCTGTCGATCAGCGCCTGAAGATTGCTACCGGTGCCGGACAACAGCACCACCACGTTGCAGGGTCGCGGCATCAGTGGCTTTTCAGGTTGTTCAGCACGACGCGCTCGGCACCTTCGGCGGCCGCGGCGATCTGACCGATGACCCAGGGCTGCTCACCAGCGGCGCGCAGGGTCTGCAGGGCGACTTCGACATGCTCCTGGGCTACGCAGATGACCATGCCCACGCCGCAGTTCAGCACGCGGTGCATTTCGTGCTCGTCGACGTTGCCTTTTTCCTGCAGGAAGTCGAATACCACCGGACGCTGCCAGCTGGCCACGTCGATCACTGCCTGGGCGTTGTCCGGCAGCACGCGCGGGATGTTGTCGAGCAGGCCGCCGCCGGTGATGTGGGCCATGGCCTTGACCGCGCCAGTGTCCTTGATCAGCTTGAGCAGGGGTTTGACGTAGATGCGCGTCGGAGCCATCAGCAGGTCGGCCAGCGGTTTGCCATCGAGTTCGGTCTTCTCGATGTCGGTAGCGGACACTTCGAGGATCTTGCGGATCAGCGAGTAGCCATTGGAGTGCGGGCCGGAGGAGGGCAGTGCGATCAGTGCGTCGCCGGTAGCGACCTTGGAGCCGTCGATGATCTCGGCTTTTTCCACGACGCCGACACAGAAACCGGCCAGGTCGTAGTCTTCACCTTCGTACATGCCAGGCATTTCTGCGGTTTCGCCGCCGACCAGCGAGCAGCCGGCCAGTTCGCAGCCGGCGCCGATACCGGTGACCACGGTGGCCGCCACGTCGACGTTGAGCTTGCCGGTGGCGTAATAATCGAGGAAGAACAGCGGCTCGGCGCCGCAGACCACCAGGTCGTTCACGCACATGGCGACCAGATCCTGGCCGATGCTGTCGTGCTTGTTCAGGTTCAGGGCCAGGCGCAGCTTGGTGCCCACGCCGTCTGTGCCGGAGACCAGTACGGGTTGCTTGTAGCCGGCCGGGATCTCGCACAGGGCGCCGAAGCCACCCAGGCCACCCATGACTTCAGGACGGGCGGTGCGCTTGGCTACGCCCTTGATGCGCTCGACCAGGGCTTCACCCGCGTCGATATCTACACCTGCGTCCTTGTAGCTGATGGAGGGTTGCTTGCTCATAGATCCAGGCCTTTGGAAGGGGAAAAGTCGGAATAGCACCGGCCCCTCGGGGCCGTTCTGCGAAGGCGCGCGATTTTATCAGGCTTGCCCGGCAGCGGCCAGCCACAGCGCCGGGCGGAGGCTGATCGATATGTCCTGCGAGGTTTGAAAATGAAACCCACGCTCTGGGCGCAGGTCACAAACGGACACGGCACCAGCGTCTGACGTGGCAACGCGGCTTGCGATGCGAGGGCAACAGCCCCTAAGGTATAACGCCTCGGCTTCTGCCGTGCGCCGTCTTCTTTCCGTCGAGAGTCCCAATTCATGCGCCCGACCTTCCGCCCGCTGCTTCTTTGCCTGTCGCTCCTCAGTCTGCCGACCCTGGCGGCTACGGTCAGTGACCTCTATCAGGTGAAGGAGCCGGTCGCCAGCCAGCAGCCCGAGGAACGTGATGCCGCCCTGCAACGTGCCGTAGAGACACTGGTGCTGCGCCTGACCGGCAAACCTGAGGCGGCCAAGGGCAGTGCGCTGGCGGAGCTGCGCAAGGACCCTCAACAGATCGTCAGTCAGTACGGCTACGAGGGTGATCACCTGGTGGTCGATTTCGATGCGGTGTCCACGGATCGCTCGCTGCGCCAGGCCGGGCTGCCGCTGTGGGGTGTCAATCGCCCGGCCATTCTGGCCTGGTGGCTGAACGATACGGCCAGCGGCTCGAACATGGTCGGCGATGGTCAGGCCAGCGCAGAACCCCTGCGGCTGGCTGCGCAACACCGCGGTCTGCCGTTGCGCCTGCCGCTGGCGGATCTTAGCGAGCAGTTGCTGGCGACCAGCGAAAATCTCGCTGCGAAGGATCCGGATTCCCTGCGCTCGGCCTCCGAGCGCTACGGCGCCGACGCGTTGCTGGCCGTTCGTGCCAGCGAGGCCGATGGCAAGTGGCAGGCCAGTTGGCAGCTGTGGCTGGGCGAAGAGCGCGAGCAGGGCAAGGCCGAAGGTGCCGATCAGGCTGCTCTGGCCGATGCCGTGCTGCTGGCGGTGAGCGAGCGCCTGGCACCACGTTTCGTGGTTGCGCCGGGCGCGAGCACGACCCAAACCGTGGAAATCATCGGTGCCGATCTGTCGCGCTACGCCGAGCTGCAGCGCGTGCTCGAACCCTTTGGTGCGCAGCTGCAGTCGGTGCAGGCCGATCGCCTGACCTACAGGGTCAGCGCCAGCGTCGAACAGTTGCGTACCCAGCTGGGCTTATTGCAGTTGCGTGAGGTCTCCGCCGCCGAGCTGGCGGCCGAGGCACCCGCTGAAGCCGAGGCGCCGGAGCCCGTGGATGCGGGCCAGGTGCCTGTCGAACCTCAGGCAACACCTCCCGCGCCCGCCATCGTGCCACGTGACGATGTCCTGCGCTTTCGCTGGTAGACTGCCCGCAATCTGAACCGAACCGTTTCGCTGTCGACTGCTCCGGGCTCCCGCCGCTTGCCCGCGGCAGTCGAGCGCGCCGTGATCCGTCACTTCCCCCCTGAGGATTGAGCATGCCCCTTTCGTCTCGCTGGCTATGGATAGCTGCATTGCTGGTGCTGGGTGGCTTTCTGTACGTGTTGCATCCCATCCTTTCGCCTTTTCTGATCGGCATCCTGATCGCCTACCTCGGTGATCCGCTGGTGGATCGTCTCGAGCGTCTGAAACTGTCGCGCACCTGGGGCGTGATCGTGGTGTTCACGCTGTTCACGTTGCTGATAGCGCTGGCGATGCTGGTGCTCATCCCGATGCTCGGCAAGCAGCTGGCGCGCCTCTACGAACTGCTCCCGCAGATGCTCGACTGGGCGCAGAACCAGGCGTTGCCGTGGATTCAGGTCAAGCTGGGGCTCAACGAGGGCTTCTGGCGCTTCGATCAGCTCAAGGCGGCGATCTCCGGCCATCTGGGGCAGACCACCGATATCGCCGGGCTGATTCTTTCCCAGGTGACGGCGTCGAGCCTGGCGCTGATGGCCTGGGTCGCCAACCTGCTGTTGATTCCGGTGGTCAGCTTCTACCTGATGCGTGACTGGGATCTGCTGGTCGCCAAACTGCGCAGCCTGGTGCCGCGCGACAACGAAGGCGTCGTGGTGAAGCTGTTCGCCGAGTGCCACGAGGTGCTGGGTGCCTTCCTGCGTGGGCAGTTGTTGGTGATGCTCGCACTGGGTGTGATGTATTCGGTCGGCCTGATGGCCATCGGCCTGGAACTGGGCCTGTTGATCGGCCTGCTGGCCGGCCTGGCCAGCATCGTGCCTTACCTCGGTGTGGTGGTCGGGATCGGTTCGGCGCTGATTGCCGGACTGTTCCAGTTCGGCGGCGATCCCTATCCGTTGCTGGCCATCGCCGGGGTATTCGTGGTTGGGCAGATGCTCGAAGGCATGCTGCTGACCCCGCTGCTGGTCGGTGATCGCATCGGCCTGCACCCCGTGGCGGTGATTTTCGCCATCATGGCGGGCGGCCAGTTGTTCGGCTTCACCGGCATTCTGCTGGCTTTGCCGGTGGCGGCGGTGATCATGGTGCTGCTGCGCCATGTGCACGATCTGTACAAGCAATCCGAGGCTTACAGCGGAGAGAAGCCCGGCGCCTGAAATCCCTGGCATGGCCGCTGCCAGGTACCGGCGTCTCGCTGGAAACCTGGCGCGGTACCGCTCTGGTTGCCTAAACCCTTGTATTGCCTTGGAAAGTACGTCAATGACAGGGCGCCTCCAAGGGTATAGACTTTGCCACCTTTATCCAGAGCCTCGATCTGGCTCCGACGAGCCTTCCCCCCAGCATGAAACCGATTCAGTTGCCCTTGGGTGTGCGTCTGCGTGACGACGCCACCTTCGCCAATTACTACCCGGGCGCCAATGCCGCAGCCCTGGGGTATGTCGAGCGCCTGTGCGAAGCGGATGCTGGCTGGACGGAGAGCCTGATTTACCTGTGGGGCGGTGAGGGTGTCGGTCGCAGCCATCTGTTGCAGGCCGCCTGCCTGCGTTTCGAGCAGCTTGGTGAGCGTGCCGTTTACCTGCCGCTGGCCGAGGTGGTGCAGTACGGCCCGGAGATTCTCGACAATCTCGAGCAGTTCGAGCTGGTTTGCCTGGACGACCTCGAAGCAGCCTCCGGTCAGCGTATCTGGGAAGAAGCGCTGTTCCATCTGTTCAACCGCCTGCGCGACAGCGGCCGCCGCTTGCTGCTGGCAGCGAACGCTTCGCCTCGTGAGTTGCCGATCAAGCTCCCCGACCTGAAATCACGTCTGACCCTGGCACTGGTATTCCAGCTGCAGTCGCTGTCCGATGAAGACAAGCTGCGCGCGCTGCAATTGCGCGCCTCGCGGCGCGGGCTGCATATTAGCGACGACGTGGGGCGCTTCATCCTCACCCGTGGCGAGCGCAGCATGAGCGCCTTGTTCGAACTGCTCGAACGCCTCGATCAGGCCTCATTGCAGGCCCAACGCAAGCTGACCATTCCCTTCCTGAAAGAAACCCTGGGCTGGTAGTCGGCGTCGGGGCTCTTGCCCGTTTGCCGAACCATGCGACTGCAGGCATCCAGCCGAATCCGCGGCAGGCTGACTATTCGCCGGCAAGCCGGCTCCTACAGGGCTGCATCGATACCAGTCACGTAGGAGCCCGCTTGCGGGCGATGCGATTGCAGGTATCCAGCCGAATCCGTGGCGTGCTGAGCAATCGCCAGCAAGCCAGCTCCTACACCGTTTTATCGGCACCAGTCACGTAGGAGCCCGCTTGCGGGCGATGCGGCAGCAGGTATCCAGCCGAATCCGCGGCGTGCTGACCATATCGCCGGCAAGCCGGCTCCTACAGAGCTTTGTCGGGGCCAGCCACGTAGGAGCCCGCTTGCGGGCGATGCGGCAGTAGGTATCCAGCCGAGTCCGTGGCGTGCTGACCATATCGCCGGCAAGCCGGCTCCTACGGGCTGCATCGGTGCTAGCCACGTAGGAGCCCGCTTGCGGGCGATGCGATTGCAGGTATCCAGCCGAGTCCGTGGCGTGCTGACCATATCGCCGGCAAGCCGGCTCCTACAGGGCTGCATTGATACCAGTCACATAGGAGCCCGCTTGCGGGCGATTCTATTCCCCGGCAGCGCCGATGCGCTGGTACTGCGCGCACCAGCGGGTGTAGAACAGCGCGCTGGTGAACAGGCTCAGGCTGAGGATGATTTCCAGCCAGCCGAACAGTTGTTTGGACGGGTCGAAGGCTGCGAGCACGCCCTGGATGAAATACAGGTTGACCACGAAGCAGGCCCAGGAATGCGTTCGCGGATGACCGCCGATGATGCCTGGTGCAAGCAGCAGCAATGGCAGCATCTGGAATGCCAGCACCGCCCACAACAGCGAACTGGGCACCGCTGCGTAACCCAGGTTCCAGATCAGCAGCAGCGCCGCCAGCCCCAGAAAGCTGGCCAGGCTCAGGTAGCGGCACAGGCGCAGGCGCGGCAGCAGCCAGTCGATGCTGGGAAGTGGCTTAGCGGTTCTGCCCACGGTCATTTCCCAGTGTGGCGGCGATGCTCGCCAGGCGTTGGCCCAAGGCGCGGCACAGGGTGATTTCATGCTCGTCCAGCGCACGCTTGCCGTCGGCGCCTGCGTGATGGCTGGCGCCATAGGGCGTGCCGCCGCCGCGCGTCTCGACCAAGGCCGACTCGCTATACGGCAGGCCGGTGATCAGCATGCCGTGGTGCAGCAGCGGCAGCAGCATCGACAGCAGCGTGCTCTCCTGGCCACCATGCAGGCTGGCGGTGGAGGTGAATACGCCGGCTGGTTTGCCGACCAGGCTGCCGGTCAGCCACAGGTTGCTGGTGCCGTCGAGGAAGTACTTCAGCGGTGCGGCCATGTTGCCGAAGCGGGTTGGGCTGCCCAGGGCCAGGCCAGCGCAATTCTTCAAGTCGTCGAGGCTGGCGTAGGGCGCGCCCTCGACCGGAATGGCAGCGCTCACCGCTTCGCACTCGGCAGATACGGCGGGGACGGTGCGCAAGCGCGCCTCCATGCCTTGCATCTCCACGCCTCGGGCGATGTGGCGAGCCATCTCGGCAGTGGCGCCATGTCGGCTGTAATACAGCACGAGGATGTAGTCATTGCTCATGGCAGCAGGTCCAGGACGTTCTCGGGAGGGCGGCCGATCACGGCGCGGTCGCCGGCGATCAGGATTGGTCGTTCGATCAGGCGCGGGTGAGCGGCCATGGCCTCGAGCAGCTGCGCTTCGCTGAGGGTTTCGTCCGCCAGATTCAGTTCGCGGTACTCGTCTTCGCCGCTGCGCAGCAGTTGCCGCGCCGGGATGCCCAGCTTGGCCAGCACATCGCGCAACTGCGTGGCGCTGGGAGGCGTATCCAGATACAGCAGCACCGTCGGTTGCACACCGCGCTCTTCGAGCAGTTGCAACGCTCCGCGAGATTTGGAGCAGCGCGGGTTATGGTAGAGCGTCAGGTCGGTCATGAGAGGGTCGCTTCTGGCGGCAGGTGAACGCTATTCTAACCACGTAGGCGCCCTGCGCTGAACCAGGTGCGTCAATGGATCCGAACCTAAGTGCGCGCTCAGCGTCTGTTATGCGTCGGCTGCATCGCCCTTGCCCGATTTCGGCTTGGTTTCAGGGGCCTCGGCCTCAACGCTACCCGGCTTTTCGATTCACTGGCGCGGCGTACTGACGCCGTGCTGAGCGTGATGTCTGCAGGGCGGTAGTTCGCGAGATATGGATCGGTTCCGAGAGGTAGGTATGCAGCAACTTTTGCGCGACTGGTGGGAGTTCGTGCGATTTCTCTGGCATCGGTTTTTCGAAAACCGCGGTGCCGACAATGCCGCCGCACTGACTTACACCACGCTGTTCGCTGTGGTGCCGATGATGACGGTCACCTTTGCCATGCTGTCTGCGGTTCCCGCTTTCCAGGGCAGTGGCGAGCAGATCCAGGCGTTCATATTCCACAACTTCGTGCCCTCGGCGGGTGAGGCGCTGCAGGAATACCTGAGCGATTTCACCACTCAGGCACGTCAACTGACCTGGATCGGCGTCGCGGTACTGGCGGTGACGGCGTTCTGGATGCTGGTGACCATCGAGCGTACCTTCAACACCATCTGGCGGGTTCGGCAGCCGCGCCGGGGTATTTCGACCTTCCTGCTGTACTGGGCGATTCTCAGTCTCGGGCCGATGCTGCTCGGCGCCGGTTTTGCCGTCAGCACCTACATCGCCTCGCTTTCGCTGCTCAGCGGGCCGGATGCGGTCGTCGGTGCCAAGACTTTGCTGCGTTTCACGCCACTGCTATTCAGCGTCGCAGCGTTCACGTTGCTCTACGCCGCTGTACCCAATGCGCGAGTGCCCCTGCGGCATGCGTTCTGGGGTGGCCTCTTCACGGCGATATTGCTGGAACTTGCCAAGGCACTTTTCGGCATCTACGTGCGCCTGTTTCCAGGTTATCAATTGATCTACGGGGCGTTCGCCACGGTGCCGCTGTTTCTGTTGTGGATCTACATGTCCTGGCTGATCGTGCTCGTCGGCGCCGAACTGGTGTGCAACCTCGGCGTATCCCACCACTGGCGTAAGCAGGCGATGCCTCGCGTGCTGGTGTTGCTGGGTATTCTGCGAGTCTTCCAGGCGCGGCAGCGTACGGGGCTGAAGGTGCGTCACCGTGATGTGCAGCGGCAGGGCTGGCTGTTGCCTGGGCATGAATGGGAGGAGGTGTTGAGCTTTCTGGAGAACCAGCGTCTGGTTGCCTGTACGGGCGGAGACAGCTGGATGCTCTGTCGCGATCTTGGCCACTACTCGTTGCAGCAGTTGCTGGAACGTAGTCCCTGGCCGCTGCCGCATCTCAATCAGTTGCCGGCAGAGCTGGACGAGCCCTGGTATCCCGCGTTGCGCCAGGCGCTGCAGCGTCTGCACGAGGAGCAGACGCTGCTGTTCGGTGACAGCCTGGCGCACTGGCTCGAAGGGGGCGGAGGTGACAAAAAATGACAGATTGCGCGTTAGTTGCGCGCCCATTCTGGCAGGGGGCGGTGGCGAAACTCGGTAAAGTCCCTGTTGTTTCGACGTTTAACTGGCGTCAGCACAATGGCATGATTCTGGCTAAGTGCCATACTCAATAGGTTGTCGATAGCCGGGTCGGGGAATGCATGCCATGAGTAACGCCACAGAGAAGGTCGTCATGCTTCATCCGCGAGATAGTAGGGCCGCGCTGGAGAGCCTGAATCGCATCACCGGGCTCACGTTCAGCCGCTGGCCCGAGTCTCTCGTTTGCAACGCGCGAATGGGGGCGCCAACGGCGGCACCTTCGAGTCCCGCAGAGCCAGGCACCGATGCACCCGCCAGTCAGGCGTTCGCCTGATTTCCTTGCGTTTGCGCTATCGCCGGCTCGACGGCTTGGACGAATAGCTCTTCGACCTTCACCTCGATTCGCGGCAACGCCGTGCGCAGGCGAATCTGCATGTCCTCGATGCGCTGCGAAACGGCCAGGCGCGCGATGCCTGACAGAAGGATTCTGTCCTGGGCGCCCACCTTGGCATGATCCAGATTCACCGAGCGCAGCTGACCACCGTCGCGATAGCTGACCTGCAGCGAGACCAGGCTGTTGGCTTGACCTGGCAGGTGCAACCAGGCAGCGATGTTGAATTCGGCCACCCGGCCTTCGTAAGCGGTGAGTTGCAAGTGCGCACCCTCGATGAGGTGCGAGGGTACGTGGCCGATCAGCGTGTCGTGAGCGTTGGGCATGGGGCTTTCCCTGGCTGCAAAAGGACGTCAGCGCGAAAGTATAAAGAGCCGACCTGTTGCAAGACTGTGCGCCAGGCCGGCGTTCGGTGTGACCTGTCTCTCATTTATGGCAGTTCGAGCGGGTGGCGGCTAACCGTGGCGCTGGCCAGATTGCAGGGTGGCAGTTGCAGTTGGTTCTGGCTGACCGCGTTGGGTAGCTGCAGCCAGAGATTCTCTTCGTCGGCGAACTGGTTGCGTGGCACCCACAGGCCCTGGTGCCAGCCGTTGCGGGGCTTTGGTGTGCTCTGCAGGATGCCGAGGTGGGGCTGGCTGCTGGGTGTGCGCCTGAGCCAGGTCGGTTGCGCCAGCCCCTTGAGGTAGCGCAGGCCGAGATGCAGGCCCTCGGCATTCAGGTGCCGCCAGCAGACCAGCGCGAGGACGTCGCTCTCGGCGATCAGCAGCACCAGCTGGCCGATGGGCAATGTGCTCGCTGCCTGGGCGGAGCAGAGCAGGCGCGCGCCGCCGGGGCCGACATCGAGGATCTGCCCCGGCGTGCATTGCGGACGTTGCTCGAGCAGTTGCGCATGAATGGCCGGTACGCCAATCGCCAGCCGGCAATCGCTTTGCTGCGGTGTACGCAGGTGGCGGCGTTGATTGTTGCCGTACCAGTGCTGTTGTACCCGTTCGAGCAGCTCACGCTCGGCGCTGCTCTGCAAGGGTGCAGGCTCGCTCAGCGCCACCTGCAGTGCGCCCAGCTCCAGGCGACGCAGCGTATCCGAGCCGGCTTCCGGTCGTTGCAGATAGGTCAGGCAGGGCTGGGCGCGAGCCAGATCGATCAGCGCGCCTTCGGATTTGTCCTCCACATCCCAGGGCAACAGCCGGGCAGTCGCTGCCAGCGGTGCCAGGGCCGCGAACAGTCGCTCGCTTTCTTCGGGAAGCAGGTGGGGCGGATTGCTCAGGGCCAGCAACAGCATTTGCTGGTAGAGGCCGCGCAACGTGTCGGCAGGCGTTGGCAGGAAGGCCGCCGCCACTGGTTCGTCGAGGCAGTCCTGCTGCTCGCCGAGCCAGTACAACAGGTGGCTGTCGCGCCACAGTTCGGCGGCGGGCTCGCGGTACTGCTGATAGTTGCGCAGCAGCGTCTGGGCAATGAAGTGCTGGGCCATGTACAGGCACCAAGCCAGGTGAGGGCGAGACGGCTTGTGCCCCTGGAATATTTGCAGCAACAGGCGCTTGAAGCCGATGGCCAGCTCGCTGCACAGCGCAAGCAACTGCACCGAAGGCACGTCGTGTTCGGCGGCGCTGTAATGACGATATTCATCGCTGAAATTTTGCAGCGTGCGCTGCCTTTCGAGTAAGGTCATTGCACTGCGATTGAGGCGTGCGAGCAATGCTTGCGCCTCCTGCAGTCCGGCTTGCACGGGCTGCTGGCGAGCCGCGTCGAGCCGCTCGGCCAGTTCGGCCTGGGTAGTCGATTTGGTCTGCTGCGCGTCGGGTACGTCGAGCTGCAAGGCATCCAGTGTCATAGCAACCCTACCGGTATGAGGACCGTTTCCATGGTAAAGCGACTCCAGTCAGTCATTCGGATCATGATGGTGCTCGTCGCCGGATTGGCGCTGGCGGGATGCGGGGATGACTTCGGTGTCGACCAGCATGGGCGAAAGGTAGCGGCTGAGCGCCTTGAAGGCCAGTGGTTGGTCATCAATTATTGGGCTGAATGGTGCGGCCCCTGCCGTTCCGAGATCCCCGAGCTGAATGCGCTGAGCCCGGAGCTGGAGAAACAGGCGGTAAGTGTGTTCGGTGTCAACTTCGATGGCTTGCAGGGTGATGAGCTCACCCGTGCCGCCGAGGCGCTGGGCATCGAGTTCACCGTGCTGGCCAAGGACCCCGCCGAGCGTTACGGATTGCCACCCAGTGATGCACTGCCGGTGACCTATATCGTCGACGACAAGGGTAAGGTGCGCGAGCGGTTGCTTGGCGAGCAGAATGCCGAGGGGCTCAAGGCGCGCCTCGCTGCATTGCGTCAGGAAGGATAGAGCAGTGACCGGTTCGAGTGTGCACGGCCATGTGACGGGGCGCGTTCAAGGCGTTGGTTTTCGCCAGGACACCGCGGCCGAGGCCGTCCGTCTGGGGCTGTGTGGGTGGGTGCGTAACCTCGGTGCTGGCCGGGTCGAAGTGTCCTTCGAAGGCGATCCGGCTGCTGTTCGCGCGTTGGCGAGCTGGCTGAAAAGTGGGCCGCCGCAGGCCAGGGTGACCGAGCTCGAGCTGCAGGAGCAGCCCTGGCAAGGGCACACGGATTTCGTCGTGCGCCGGTGAGTGCTTAATCTTCGCCGGGATCGGCGACCAGCCGTCCTGCATCATCGGTCAGTGACTTGAGAAACGCCGCCTGCAGTTCCGGGTCGTTGCGCGTCAGTTCGATCAGGCTCTGTTCGAGCTCGCTGGCTTCTTCTTCGAGGCCCAGTTCGGACAGGCGCTTGACCCGATGTACCCACTGCTCGACTTCCGCGCCTTCGAGATCGTCATAGATCAGGTCATGGGCCTCGCGCAGCTTGCCGCGCAGGGTTCGGCTGACCAGCAACGTGGCCTCGGCACTGGTCGAGTCCTGATCGTCGTTCACCGTCAGCAGCAGCGTGCCGATACGGGCGATGTCCTGATCGGCGAAGGGGCCGTCGAGCAGGTTCAGGCGCAGCACGCCGTTGCGATCGGTCAGTAGTTCGTGGGTCTGGTCGCCGGCCTTGATCAGCACCGGCCGCTCGGCCCACGGCAAACTGGAGTATTCGGTACGGGTGTCCTGACGTTTTTCATCGATACCCGCCAGGTTCTGTTGCGAGCGGCCGTTGGACTCGACGTTCATGAACGGATTGATGCCCGCCACGCCGTAGCTGATCCAGTCCTTGGTCGCTGTATCCGGCAAGCGCCCGAGGGCCACCACGTTGAGCACGTTGGCGCCAACGCCGCCAACGATGGCCACCGCGCCCAGCGGCACCTCGTAGATTTCGCGCCAGGGCTGATACGGTGTGTAGCGATCGTAGTGGCGCGTGACCTCGAAGGGCGTCACCTCGAAGACCTTCTGCTCGTGCACCCGCACACGACGCTGCGGCAGCTCCAGGACCTGAGGCTGGCCGACGTCGATCTGCAGGCTGTGGCTCAACAGTTTGCGCTCGATGCGCTCCTCGTGCTCGCTGCGCTGTGGCAAATGATTGGCACAGCCAGTGAGGAGCAGGGCGCCACAGGTAGTGGCGCCGACGAGGCGTAAGGTGCTTCGCTTGAACATGACGGCTCTTTGGCGGGTCAGCGGCGGATACGGTTCTGGATGAACGACAGGACATCGGCAACGGCAACCGGCTGAGCCTCGGTTTCCACGCGGCTCTTGTATTCCAGATTGCCTTCGGCGAGACCGCGGTCGCTGACCACGATGCGATGCGGGATGCCGATCAATTCCATGTCCGCGAATTTGATGCCCGGACTGGTCTTTTTGTCACGGTCGTCGAGCAATACGTCAAAGCCGGCAGCGGTAAGCTCCGCATACAGCGTGTCAGTCGCCTCACGCACCGCGTCGGTCTCGTAACGCAGCGGCACCAAAGCGATCTGGAAGGGCGCCAGGGTGTCGTTCCAGATGATGCCGCGCTCGTCGGAGTTCTGTTCGATGGCAGCTGCCACCACGCGGGAAACACCGATGCCGTAGCAGCCCATGCTCAGGGTGACCGGCTTGCCGTTCTCGCCCAGCACCTGGCAGTTCATCGATTCGCTGTATTTGCTGCCCAGCTGGAAGATGTGCCCGACTTCGATGCCACGCTTGATTTCCAGGGTGCCCTGGCCGTCCGGGCTCGGGTCGCCGGCCACCACGTTGCGCAGGTCGGCAACGGTCGGCACGGGCAGATCGCGCTCCCAGTTGACGCCGAAATAATGCTTGTCGTCGATGTTGGCACCGATGGCGAAATCGCTCATCAGCTCTACCGAGCGGTCGATGATGATCGGCAGCGGCAGATTCAGCGGGCCCAGAGAACCGGCGCCAGCACCGATGGCGGCACGCAGTTCGGCATCCGAGGCCATTACCAGCGGGCTGGCGACGCCCGGCTGGTTGCCTGCCTTGATCTCGTTCAGCTCGTGGTCGCCACGGATGATCAGCGCGATCAGCTTGCCCTCTTCTTCGGCGTGCACGATCAGCGTCTTGATGGTGCGCTCGATGGGCAGATCGAAGCCATCCACCAGTTGCTGAATGGTTTTCGCGTTTGGCGTGTCGACCAGGCGCAGTTCTTCAGCGGCTGCCGGGCGAATGGTCTCGCGAGGAATCGCTTCTGCCTTTTCGATGTTGGCAGCGTAGTCGGAGACATTGCTGAACACGATGTCATCTTCGCCGGAGTCGGCCAGCACGTGGAACTCGTGGGAACCGGCGCCACCGATCGAGCCGTTGTCGGCCACTACCGGGCGGAAGTTCAGGCCCAGGCGGGTGAAGACATTGCAGTAGGCCTGGTGCATGCGGTCGTAGGTCTGCTGCAGGGAAGCCTGGTCGGCGTGGAAGGAGTAGGCGTCCTTCATGATGAACTCACGGCCACGCATCAAGCCGAAGCGCGGGCGGATTTCATCGCGGAATTTGGTCTGGATCTGGTACAGGTTCAACGGCAACTGCTTGTAGCTGTTCAGCTCGTTGCGGGCCAGGTCGGTGATGACCTCTTCGTGGGTTGGGCCAACGCAGAACTCGCGGTCATGGCGATCCTTCACGCGCAGCAGTTCCGGGCCGTACTGCACCCAGCGACCGGACTCCTGCCACAGTTCGGCAGGCTGAATGGCGGGCATCAACACTTCCAGAGCACCGGCAGCGTCCATCTCTTCACGCACGATCTTCTCTACCTTGCGCAGGGTGCGCAGGCCCATCGGCAGCCAGGTATAGAGACCGGAGGCGAGCTTGCGGATCATCCCGGCGCGCAGCATCAGCTGGTGGCTGATGACGACAGCATCGGAAGGCGTTTCTTTGAGGGTCGAAAGCAGGAACTGACTGGTACGCATGATGGGCCGTTCTGTCGGTTGCAAAGGGGATTTTTATGGCTCGGCATTGTACGGCGACAGCTCTGTGGCGTACAGGACGCAGAATACCCGTGAGGGATGGGAGTCAGGCTTGTGCGTCAAGGCGGGGCGTCACGTCTGCTCGTGCATTCCATATTGGTGCACTTGTAGGCGTCTGGAGTCGATCTCTGGCTGGTTCAATGTGCTGTTCGTGGCTGACTCGCCTCGAGGGTTTCTTTCAGTCAATAAAAAACCCGGCCGAAGCCGGGTTTTCTGAACCGTTATCAGGCTTGCGCGAGATTACAGAACGCTGAGCGGGTAGTTCACGTAGAAGCGGACTTCGTTGGTGTCAGCGATGTTGACGTCGCTAACTGCCGAGTTGGCACGCAGCAGAGAGGCACGCAGGCGGAAGGACAGGTCCTTGGCTGCGCCGCTCTGAACAGTGTATGCAACCTGGTTGAAGAACTCGTGCTCTTTACCGTTGGTATTGGTGATCACACCGTCTTCGCGGGAAGTGATGTTGTCAGCCCAGATGTAAGCGGTTTTGAATGCCAGGCCTGGAACACCGTACGAAGCGAAGTTGATGTCGTAGCTGGCCTGCCAGGAGCGCTCGTCTTCCAGGTTGAAGTCGGAAAGGAAGCTGTTGGCTACGAAAATCGAGCCGCCGCCGTCGCCGTTGCCATACAGGAAGCCTTGGCTGCCGGTGTTGCGCTGGTGAGCGATGGTGAAGGCATGAGCGCCAACGCTGTATTTGGCAGCCAGGCTCCAGATGGTGTTGTCGCCGCCGCCAACTTCGCGATCGTAATCACTGTCGTAGATATTGAAGTCGAAGCTCAGAGCCTGTTCTTCGGTCAGCGGCAGATTGTAGTTCAGGTTGGCGTAGTTACGCTTGTACTGATCTTCCAGGTCGCTGTGGTACAGAGCAGCGCTCAGATCGTCAGTGAAGGAGTAAGAACCACCGAATACGTTGATAGACTTCAGTCTAATGCTGTCGCGGCTGGATTGGCGCATTTCGTTTTGCGCGGTGAAGCGACCGGCATTCAGTTCGAGACCTTCGATCTCGGTGCTGGTGATCATGGTGCCTTCGAAGGTTTCCGGCAGCAGGCGGCCGTCATCGTAAGCCAGGACCGGCAGGGCAGGCATTTGCGAGCCGTAGGTCACTACGGTGTTGGAGAAGCGAGCCTTGACTGCAGCGTTGGCGATACTCAGGTCTTTACCTTCGTTTCGCGGGAACATGTTGACGCCGCGGCGACCGCTACCAGTGTCCAGTTGCCAAAGAGCGCCGGCATAAGCATTCACGCCGAAACCAACGGTACCTTGAGTAAAGCCGGATTCGTAAATGGCACGGGCGCTGGCGCCCCACTCTTCTGCGTAACCGCTCTTGAAGCTGCCATCAGCTTGGCGGTTGAAGCCGGCGCCGTTCCGAGCATCACGGTTGTAGTACATGCTGCGCGCAAGGAGCGACAGGCTGCTGTCTTCGACGAAACCCTTGGATTCGGACTGGTCCGAAGCCACTGCCATTTGAGAGGTACCCGCGGCTACTGCCAGGGCGATTACGCTCCACTTCATCACTCGCATCGTGATTTGCTCCTTTGGTTTAGAAGAGTAGTTCCACTGCTCAGTTGGTTGTTATGGAGAGCAGCTCTATTTCTTTTTGTGTCGGATGGAACTTATAGCACGGCGCTTTGTATGGCGATAGTTTCAATCTATCCACTGGTCGCACTCCTCTGCTTTTGTCGCAAAGCGGCTAGGAGGTACGTCGCAATCTCAAGCATCTCCACTCGTGCAGCACCTGCCGACTATTTTTCAGCTCTTGATCAGGCGCGGTGACGTTACCACGTTGCCCTGAACAGGAGCGTTGCAGGCTTTAAAGCAAGACTCGTGCTCAAATTGCCCATGCCGCCGAATAAATAGGCCAGTGCGTCTAAATAGGTCGTTTTGCGGAATGAAAATACAAATTTTCGACCTAAAGTTGTCATTTTCAGCGCGGTACTTAGGAAGCTTATTAGTAGGTAGGAATCTTTGGGTGGGTTTTCTTGATAATGAGTTTTAATTAAGGTCTCGGCTGTTCCAGCAATGTTTACTTTGGGAAACAATATGGTGCGTGTTGAAAATTTCTTGCGGGGGCTCTGCGACTTTTTGGTGCATCACTGCCAGGGTTAAATTTTCGCCAGATGCCCGGTATGCTGGCCGCCCTTGTTTCGGTCGCCGACGCTCGTTCGGTGGCTACCTTTTACGTCGAGTGGTGAGTTGATGTTCGTTCTGGATTCACGCCTGCAGCAGGACACTTTCGTGCTCGGGGAATTTCCTCTGAGCCGTCTGCTGCTCAGCAACGATGCGCGCTATCCGTGGTTCATTCTGGTTCCGCGCCGGGAGGATGTCAGCGAAGTGTTCCAGCTCGATGCCGATGATCAGCGTGCCCTGTGGGCGGAAACCGCGCTGCTTGCCGAGGTGCTGAAGGATGCCTTCAAGGCGGACAAGATCAATATCGCCACCCTCGGTAATGTGGTCAGTCAGTTGCACATGCACGTGATCGTGCGTTACCGCGGCGATGATGCCTGGCCCGCTCCCGTGTGGGGTCGCCACCCGGCGAAGCCTTACCAGCCGGAGCAGGTGTCCGCTCTGCGTGAAAGGCTGCGTTCGGTCATGCCGGGGCAGTTTCGTGCAGGGGATGCATGAATGAAGGTTCTGGAAGATCGCATCGTCGAACTGGAGAGCCGTCAGGCGTTTCAGGACGACACCATCCAGGCGCTCAACGATGCGCTCGTGGAGCAGCAAAAACTCATCGAGCGACTGCAACTGCACATGCAGGCGCTGGCCAAGCGGCAGGACGAGGTCAGCCCCTTCGGCAGTGCTCAGGATGAGGCGCCGCCGCCTCATTATTAGTGCATGCCTCGAAAACCAAAAAGCCCGCATCGCTGCGGGCTTTTCTTTGTGCGGTGATTCAGCGTCGGGTCGGCAACGCCGCGATCACGTCTTCAGCCTGCAGGCCCTTGTCACGCTGCATCACGGAAAACTCGACGCGCTGGCCTTCGACCAGAACGCGATGGCCTTCGCCGCGAATGGCGCGGAAGTGCACGAAGATGTCCTCGCCCACATCGCGGGAGATGAAGCCGAAACCCTTGGAGGTGTTGAACCACTTGACCGTACCGGTCTCGCGATCACCCAGGTCCTGTGGTACGGAGGTTTTCTGCCTGTCGAAGCGCAGATTGGTCGCCAGATGCAGGGCGACAGCGATGGAAATGATCAGCAGGCTGAACAGAAGAGCTGGCTGCTCGGCGATCAAGGGCAGCGGTGCAAGCAGAATCAGTGCTTGCAGCAGTGTGCCGAGGATCAGCAGGGCGCACACCAGGTTTTGCAGTTGTTGACGCAGGTTGTTGTGCCAGATCGGGAACTGAGTGGCCAGCAGTAGATTGAGAAAGCCGAAGAGAGCCAGGCACAGGGCGTCCGCATGTTGCAGGAACGGCTGGGCGTGGTCGCTCAGGCTGGGTGTGGTGGATAACAGCAGGGCGGAAAGCCCCACCAGCAGGTGGACGATTTTCAACATGTTTAACGCACTCACTTGATAAAGGATCACCAGGAAGAGCTGGCTCCACGCGATTTGCCGTGACGTAAGGGCGATGGAATAAACGAGAGGGCCAGCCTATGCGTCTTCCGAAGGCTCGGCATGACGGCACGGGGCGTATTTAACAGCAAAGGAGGGGGCTTCTCAAATCAGCGCTGCGATAGTGTGCGGTTGTTGCGCGAATATGGAGGCGGGAATGAATGATGGCCGCCAGAGTGGCGGCCATCGAGGGGGATCAGGAAGCCAGCAGGCTGCGCAGCATCCACGCGGTTTTCTCGTGAACCTGCATGCGCTGGGTCAGCAGGTCGGCGGTCGGCTCGTCGCTGACCTTGTCCAGCAGCGGGAAGATCCCGCGGGCGGTGCGCACCACCGCTTCCTGGCCCTGAACCAGCAGTTTGATCATCTCGTCGGCGCTCGGCACATTTTCCTCTTCCTTGATCGAGGACAGGCGGGCGTAGGCGGCGTAGGTGCCCGGCGCCGGGAAACCCAGGGCGCGGATACGCTCGGCGATGGCGTCGACAGCCAGCGCCAGTTCGGTGTACTGACCTTCGAACATCAGGTGCAGGGTGTTGAACATCGGCCCGGTAACGTTCCAGTGGAAGTTGTGGGTTTTCAGGTACAGGGTGTAGGTGTCGGCCAGCAGGCGCGACAGACCTTCGGCGATGGAGGCGCGATCCTGTTCAGCGATTCCGATGTTGATTTCCATGGATTTTTCTCCTGTTGGTGGTAATGGGGCGCTTAGCCTTGCAGATGGGCAGAGCCTATCATGGTGAACCCGAGTGACCATGTGCTTTGTATCAATGGCAGCGATCAGCGAAAACTATGCGTGACGTCGATGGATGCTTGCTCGGCTGCGCGGTGCTGCTTAACCATATATAATCGGCTGCTTTGCTGCAGCGACACACCGTCTGGCTTGTCCGTGCCAATCCGCGCGATGCTTAGCGCCGGATCGGACGAAAGACGCCGGCTCGCGGTTCAATGAATTTCAGACTCAAGAGAAGCGATTATCCCCATGATGCGCAGCCACTATTGCGGCCAGTTGAACGAAAGCCTGGAAGGCCAGGAAATCACCCTCTGCGGATGGGTTCACCGTCGCCGTGACCACGGTGGTGTGATCTTCCTCGACATCCGTGACCGTGAAGGCCTGGCTCAGGTGGTGTTCGACCCGGATCGCGCCGACACCTTCGCCAAGGCTGACCGCGTGCGCAGCGAATACGTGGTCAAGATCACCGGGAAGGTACGTCTGCGTCCGGCCGGAGCGGTCAACGCCAACATGGCCTCTGGCGCTATCGAAGTGCTCGGCTATGAGCTGGAGGTGCTGAACGAAGCGGAAACCCCGCCGTTCCCGCTCAACGAATACTCCGATGTCGGTGAAGAAACCCGCCTGCGCTATCGCTTCATCGACCTGCGCCGCCCGGAAATGGCCGAGAAGCTCAAGTTGCGTTCGCGCATCACCAGCAGCATCCGTCGCTATCTGGACGAGAACGGCTTCCTCGACGTGGAAACGCCGATCCTCACCCGTGCTACCCCGGAAGGCGCCCGTGATTACCTGGTGCCGAGCCGCACCCACGCCGGCAGCTTCTTCGCCCTGCCGCAGTCGCCCCAGCTGTTCAAGCAGTTGCTGATGGTTGCCGGCTTCGACCGCTACTACCAGATCGCCAAGTGCTTCCGCGATGAAGACCTGCGTGCCGACCGCCAGCCGGAATTCACCCAGATCGACATCGAAACCAGCTTCCTCGACGAAGCCGACATCATGCATCTCACCGAGACCATGATCCGCAACCTGTTCAAGGAAGTGCTGGGCGTCGAGTTCGCCGAGCTGCCGCACATGACCCTGGCCGAAGCCATGCGTCGTTTCGGCTCCGACAAGCCGGACCTGCGCATTCCGATGGAGCTGGTCGACGTTGCCGATCAGCTCAAGGACGTCGACTTCAAGGTCTTCTCCGGCCCGGCCAACGATCCGAAAGGCCGCGTTGCCGCGTTGCGCGTACCGGGCGGGGCGAGCATGCCGCGCAAGCAGATCGACGACTACACCAAGTTCGTCGGCAACTACGGTGCCAAGGGCCTGGCCTACATCAAGGTCAACGAGCGCGCCAACGGCGTCGAAGGTCTGCAGTCGCCGATCGTCAAGAACATCGCCGAGCCGAACCTCAACGTGATCCTCGACCGCGTTGGCGCTGTCGACGGTGACATCGTGTTCTTCGGGGCCGACAAGGCCAAGGTGGTTTGCGATGCGCTGGGCGCGCTGCGCATCAAGCTCGGCCATGACCTGAACCTGCTGACTGCCGAGTGGGCACCGCTGTGGGTCGTCGACTTCCCGATGTTCGAAGAGAACGACGACGGCAGCCTGACCGCCATGCACCACCCGTTCACGTCGCCGAAATGCTCGGCCGAAGAGCTCGAGGCCAACCCGGCCGCGGCCCTGTCCCGCGCCTACGACCTGGTGCTCAACGGTACCGAACTGGGTGGCGGTTCGATCCGTATCCATGACAAGGGCATGCAGCAGACCGTGTTCCGCGTGCTGGGCATCAGCGAAGACGAGCAGCAGGAGAAGTTCGGCTTCCTGCTCGACGCCCTCAAGTACGGTGCACCGCCCCATGGTGGTCTGGCCTTCGGCCTCGACCGCCTGGTGATGCTGATGACCGGTGCGAGCTCGATTCGCGAAGTCATCGCCTTCCCGAAAACCCAGAGCGCTGCCTGCGTCATGACCCAGGCGCCGGGTGTAGTGGACGGCAAATCGCTGCGCGAGCTGCACATTCGCCTTCGCGAACAACCCAAGGCGGAGTAAGCGCCAAACGGTATGCCGAGCCCAGGGAAACCTGGGCTCGTTCATTGTGAAATCTGAAAAATCTGGAGTGGAATATGGCCGGTCATTCCAAATGGGCCAACATCAAGCACCGCAAGGGACGCCAGGACGCCAAGCGCGGCAAGATCTTCACCAAGCTCATCCGTGAGCTGACCGTTGCCGCCAAGCATGGCGGGCCGATCCCGGCGGACAATCCGCGCCTGCGCCTGGCCGTCGACAAGGCACTGACCAACAACATGTCCCGCGACGTGATCGACCGTGCCATCGCCCGCGGTGCCGGCAACAACGAAGCCGACAACGTCGTCGAGTTCAGCTACGAAGGTTATGCGCCGAGCGGTGTGGCGATCATCGTCGAAGTGATGACCGACAACCGCAACCGCACCGCCGCCGAAGTGCGCCATGCGTTCACCAAGTGTGGCGGCAACCTGGGCACCGATGGCTCGGTGGCTTACATGTTCGAACGCAGAGGGCAGATCGGCTTCGCTTCCGGCGTCGATGAAGATGCGCTGATGGAAGCAGCACTGGAAGCCGGCGCCGATGACGTGGAAATGGGCGATGACGGCGCTGCGCTGGTCTCGACCAGCTTCACCGAGTTCCATGCGGTGAACGAAGCGCTGAACGCTGCCGGCTTCAAGGGTGAAGAGGCGGATATCGCCATGATCCCGTCGATCAGCGCACCGATCACCGATCTGGAAACCGCGCAGAAGGTATTCAAGCTGATCGATATGCTCGAAGACCTGGACGACGTACAGAACGTCTACCACAACGCCGAAGTCTCCGACGAGATCATGGAACAGCTCGGCTGATTCCTGGCTGTGGCTGAAACCGGAGGTAGCCATCGGCACCTCCGGCTGCCTACCACGCTGCAGGAGTCGACTTGCCAATGAATCGATTTCGGCTGCGATACATCTGCGTGAATGTCGTAACCGCAATCGCCCGCAAGCGGGCTCCTACGACAGGTGTCTACCCAATCCATCTGCCGCGCAGAGGCCCAAAATTGTAGGAGCTGGCTTGCCAGCGAATCGATCTCGGCCGCTACACACCTGCGTGAATGTCGTAACCGCAATCGCCCGCAAGCGGGCTCCTACGACAGGTGTCTACCCAATCCATCTGCCGCGCAGAGGCCCAAAATTGTAGGAGCTGGCTTGCCAGCGAATCGATCTCGGCCGCTACACACCTGCGTGAATGTCGTAACCGCAATCGCCCGCAAGCGGGCTCCTACGACAGGTGTCTACCCAACCTATCTGCCACGCAAAGGCTCAGAATTGTAGGAGCTGGCTTGCCAGCGAATCGAT